>NZ_JBQCGW010000305.1:0-100236 GCF_051955275.1 Pseudobacter sp.
GCCAATACTTTCACACTGCCGTATTCAGCTGGTAAAGAGAACGAACCCGGCTTGCCGCTTAAACTGAGCGTTTCTTTCGAGGAACCTGTAGTACGTGCGCCTTTGTCGAAATTATATGAGCAGATAGAGGCCGATCTGACAGCAGCGCTGGCTGTTAAGCTACCGCTGATGCAAAACGGCAGGTCACGTCACTGGCGCGCGAACACGGCAGCAGTGAATGGATTTGCTGCCCGCTACTACCTGGCAATGAACAAATATACCGATGCACTGAAATACGCCAACCTGGCCTTGCAGGAGTACAGCACGCTGGTGGACTACAATACGCAGATGCAGTACGGCCGCGATGAAGTGGTAACCATCAATCCAGGCCCCAATGCACAAAGCGTTACCCTGAAATTTCCGTATACGCACAATAACCAGGAAGACTTCACTGATATGATGGCCTGGCCCGAATTCCTTTATTTCAGGATGCTGAACTATGGCAGGTGGTGGTATATGCCCAGCACTGCGTTGCTGAATCTGTACGACCAGGCGCATGACCTGCGTTACCGATATCATTATGTGGAGGGATATTCCTATGATCGTGATATGACCAACCCCTCTTTCAATTATCCTGGTTATGTATTCTTCTATAAAGACAGGATCCCGTCTGGCCCCACCACCGCAGAAATATGGCTGATCAAGGCAGAAGCGCAGGCCCGTACCGGTGACTTCAACGGTGCTGTTACTACACTGAACGCCCTGCGTGCAAAGCGCATGACGCCAGGCGCCTGGGTAAATCTTACTGCCACAGGTAAGGACGATGCGATAAAGAAGGTGCTGGAAGAAAGAAGGAGGGAAATGCCGTTCGTTCATCGCTGGTATGATGTACGGCGCTATAATAATAACGATGATCCGAATGATGATGTGGTAATGACTAAAACTTTTTACCCGTATACCTTATCCTCGGTATTGTCTGGCGAGCCTGTAAAGACTTACTCGATGCCTGTAAACTCCCGCCGGTTCGCAGCGCCGCTGCCAAGAACAGAAACGATCTCCAGTAATGGAGCCATTCAGCAGAATACTTATTGATAAAGAAGTAAAGACATATGAGAAAGCTTGCAGGCGTTTTATTAATTAGTGCGCCTTTCTATCTGCATGCGCAGATACCATTCAAGGTGTCCGGTAAGATCGGAACTTTAAACGCGCCGGCCAGGATAGTGTTGAGCTATGTTGACAGCAGCGATAATTTCATAACGGATACGGGTACACTAAAAAATGGCCGGTTTGGTTTTTCAGGCAATATAGCTTATCCTGCCAGGGCTTCGTTGTTGCTGTATAAACCCGGAGAGCCTGCTACGATGGAGCAGCCGGATATCATCACACTGTATCTGGATGGCCATCCTATCACAGTGATCAGTAAAGATGCTGTAAAAAGGGCCACCGTTAAGGGCTCTCTGTTAAATAAGCAATATTCCAACCTGCTGGCAGCCTTACAGCCGTTCAATCAACGGTTGATGGCATTGAGTGAAGCCAATGACCGCTACGCTGCGGAAAGGGGCGATGCAAAAGATACGATGCCCGGATTGGCGGAAAAGCGGGCGGCAGTGGCCAACGAAAAAAAGGCAGTCATAAAGAAATTCATTGCTGAAAACCCGGGATCGTATCTGAGCCTGGAGATGATGCCGGTGGCGGTTTCCTGGCCTTACCAACTGGAGGAACTGGAGCCTGCATTTAACGCGCTGACCGAGGCTGTAAGGAACACGCCGTCCGGCAAAAAGATGGCGGAGCATATCCTGAAGATGAAAACAATCGGCGTGGGTTCGCTGGCGCCGGACTTTGTACAAAATGATACGGGCGGTGTTCCGGTGAAGCTGTCTTCGTTCAGGGGAAAATATGTACTGATCGATTTTTGGGCAAGCTGGTGTGTGCCCTGCCGTGCGGATAATCACGGGTTGGTTAAGCTTTTCAGTCAATACAAAGACAAAAATTTCACCGTGCTGGGCGTATCACTGGATCGTCCGGGTGACAGGGAAAAATGGCTGAAGGCCATCATTGATGACGGGCTGGTGTGGACGAACGTGTCGGACCTGGCATACTGGAAAAACAGTGCAGCGCAATTGTACGGGGTGAAGTCCATCCCTCAGAATTACCTGGTAGATCCATCGGGCATGATCATAGCACAGAACCTGCATGGCAATGAACTGGATGAAAAGCTGAAAGAATTACTTCCATAAGATCGGCCTGTCGATTTTTCCCGGTTCCTGCTGCCGTGTAACCTAAATCGTATCTTTAACGCTGTATCCAGGTTTACAAAAAAATGAACCATGACAGCGTTATCCAAAGGGTTAAATGATATGAGCTTTCACCGGGACAGGATTGAGCAGCCCGGAAAATATCCGTTCAATATTCCGGCGCTCAGGGGGCTTACCCGGTTGAAGTTCCACCCGGCCGTGACTTACCTGTCAGGAGAGAATGGCATGGGTAAATCTACTTTGATAGAGGCTATCGCCATTGTCTGCGGATTCAATCCTGAAGGAGGCTCTAAGAATTTCAACTTCAATACAAGGTCATCACATTCCGCATTGCATGAATATATTACGGTAGGCCGGGGAAGAAAACATAAGGACGGCTACTTCCTGCGAAGTGAAAGCTTCTTCAATGTAGCTACCAATATTGAAAAGCTGGATGAGGAGCCCTCTTTCGGCGGTAAATTGATTGATAGCTATGGAGGTAAATCCCTGCATGAGCAATCTCATGGAGAATCTTTCTGGGCTTTGTTCATGAACCGTTTCAGGGGGGATGGACTGTATATCCTGGATGAGCCCGAAGCTGCCTTATCGCCCTCACGCCAGATGGCCATGCTCACGAGGATGCATGAGCTGATCAGGCAGGGTTCTCAGTTCATCATTGCCACGCATTCCCCGATCGTAATGGCTTATCCCGGATCCATTATTTATGAACTGCAGGAAAACGGGATCCGGCAATGCAGTTATACAGAAACGGAGAATTACAAAGTCACGGCAGGTTTTATCAATAACCATGAGCAGATGGTGAGGATCCTGCTGGAGGACGAATAGCATCGGTGAACCCGCAAAAACAGGTAAGAAGTATTACCTAAAGCAAAAATCTACAGGTTGGCCATCAAACCAGCCGACCATTGTATCCCATACACTGCTTTCCGGTATTTCACCTGCAGCTCGATCAGCTTTTGCTGCATTTCCAGCAGCTTGTTTTCCCGTGCGTTGATCAGGAAGATGGAACTTTCTCCCTGACTGAATTTCAGATCTTCCATCCGTAGCAGGAATTCATAGGAGCGGTTGGTTTCCCGGGCAGCCTGTAGCTGATATTGCAGTTGAACAGCTTCCGTGAAATATTGTCTTACTTTATTCTGCAGTGTCCATTGCTTTTGCTGCAGATCAAAATTGTTATCGCGTATTTTGATCAGCGCATTCCGGTATTCTCCGCGTTGTTGTCTCCATAATAACGGCAGCTGAACATTCACGCCGAATTTGTAATTGTTCTCAAAGTAGGGCCATGAAATATTCTTGAACTGGTAGTACTCCTTGCTGAGCAGGTTGGCCTGAAGATTTACCACGGGCAAAAAGTTTTGCAGCTTGAGTTTGCGTTCAGCTTCCAGGATACCGGATTTAAAGCGGCCTATCTGCAATGCCGGGTGGTCAAGGTTCAGCTGGGTAATCAACTGGCTGGTATCCGGCAGCAATTGCATGGCGGGAAGATTCACGGTATCCGGCAAAAAAGATTCAGGAAGGAGGTAAGGAGCTCCTTCACTGCTCCAGAGGAAGGATGACAGTGCGATCGATTTTTTATTCAGCTCCATCAAAGCTGCCGATTGCATGAGTTGTACCGACTGCAACTGGGCCCATGCTTCAATGGTGTCAGCCAAAGCCCTGTCGCCGTTTTTATACGACAACACCACTAACCTGTTTCGTTCGTTGGCCACTTCAATGAACTTAGTATACACATTGTAGAGATACCAGGAGCCGGCCCATTCCCAGTACGATGAACGGGCTTCAAACAAAAGGTCGTTGATCATCAGTTCACGTTCCTGATCCGTCAGTTGCTGATAGATACCAGCCTGCCGGAGCGTAGTACGCTTCTTGTCAGTAAGCAGGCCATTCAGGAGAGGGATTTCAACGCCAAGATAACTGGCCACGCCTCTCGTACGTTCGGGGTTGATATAGTTACCATCACTTTTTTCGTAACCGGCTTTCAGGTTGACTCCTGTGGCGGTAGGAATTTTCAGTTCCGGATTGATATAGCGATAATAGTTGACACCATCGAGTGTTTTGGAAGTGGTGCCTGCTGCTGCAATGGGATCAAATGCACCGCGGGCGGTGAGCAGATCGGCCGCGGCTTTCTGAACCAACAGGTCGGCCTGTTTAACAACCGGGTGGAATTGTTTCACCTGCGCCACAAAGGCTTCTTCTGTGAGTACTTGCTGGTTCTGTGCCCCGGCCCGCAGGGTGGACCCCAGCACAATCAGGCTGATGAGTACGATATGTTTCAATGCGGCAGGTAACATAGGTGATTAATAACTGCTTGACTGATTGTTTTTCTTTGGTTCTACGGTTTCAGGTTTGTAATACTCTGGAGGGAAACCGTTCACATTCCGCCATAATTCATAGTACACTGGTACATCCTTCAGCAGCATGATACCTTCGGCGCCTCCGCCGATCCGTAGCTGGGCCGGCCATTTCCTGTCATCTGGGTCTTCCACTATCAAAGCCCTGAACATGCCATTGACGCTCGCTGAATTTTCAACAGCGATCACCTTTCCTCCGAAAGTTCCGTAACTGCCGCCGGGCCATCCGCTGAATACAATGGCGGGGAAGCCGTCAAAAACAAAACGAACTTTCTGGCCCCGGTTAACGAGGGGGAGGTCCATGGGTTTTACAAATAACTCTATTGCGTACTGGATTTTGTCGGGCACTATCTCCACAATCATATCTCCTTCTTTCAGGAACTCACCGATCCCTGCCTTACGGGCTTTTGTGATCTGGCCGCTCTGTGGCGCGATGATATAATAGAGTTTACTTCGTGCATCGTAGTTGGCCAGTTGATTACGCAGTTTAACCAATTCCGCTTCCGTGGTGGCAGCATCCGATAAAGAGGAAAATCTGTCGCCGCTCACTTTAGCAATCTTGTCTGCATACTCCTGGCGTGCGGACTGTTGTTCGATGCGCAGGTTGATCAGTTCCTGTTTGCTTTGCTGCAGTTTATTGTCGGCGCTGTTCCATTTTGCCAGGGCATTCTGGTGGTTGATCTTTCTTCTTTCAAAATCAGTGAGGGAGATGGCGCCGCTGTCGAGCATGATGCGGGCCGACTCGATCTGCCGTTTATAAGCTTCCAGTTCATTGGCTGCAGCAACCAGGTCGGCCTCTTCCGTTCTGATCTTCAGTTGTTGCTGGGTGATCTTATTGTCGAGCGACTGCAACTTAAGTTCCCTGGCCTGCTCCAGCGCTGACGACTGCACACTGGTAGCTGAAGCCTTATTGCGGTATCCTTCCATGGATTGCTGTTTGGCTTCGATCTGCTCCTGCGTTCTCTGTACCAGTTGAGGATCGAAATATTCCACTTTCACTTCTCCCAATTGTAACAGCGTATCACCTGCGTTCACAAAATCACCTTCTTTGATATACCACCTGGCGATGCTTCCGGCAATCAGGGTATTCACCTGTTGCGGACGCTGCTCCTGCCGTAATGTGGTAACGGTTCCTCTTGCCCGGATATTTTGGGTCCAGGGCAGAAATAGAATTGCCACCATGAGCAGGAGCATTCCCCATAACCATTTTCTGATCCGGCTGCTTTTGTAAAACTGGTAGATGTTGGAAAAGCTGTGAAGCCTGCTTTCCGCAGCGATCGTTTCTATTTCGGATTCCAGATACCTGCTCATGTTATTGCTTGTTTATGATGGTATTCAATGTTCCGTCAAGGTCTAATCCAATGATCTGATCACAGTGCTGACCGAGTGTTTCGTCCTGCGATGCGATCAATATAGTGGAGGTTTTATTGGCCTTCACATAGTTGATGGTTTTCATTTTGTTTTCCGGGGAGAGATGGGTAAAGGGATCTTCCAGCAGCAGCAGCCGGTGTTCGGCAAGCAATGCACGAATGAGCAAAATGGTTTTGCGTACTTTTTCAGCCAGTTTGTTCCCCACCGGCAGCAATACCGTATCAAACCCGTTGGGCAGGGATTTTACATAGCTGGTGAGGCCTGTGATCTCGCAGAGCTCATTTACCTGCCTGAGTTCGATGGAGGGTTTTCCCATGGTCAGGTTCTCCCAGAGTGTTCCCTGGAAAATGTCCTGGCTGCCAAGCAGGATGCCCGTGAGTTTGCGCAGGCTGGCCACCTGGTAGTTACCCACCGGAACACCATCGATGAGGATATTCCCGGAATAATTTTTAAAAGCGCCAGTGAGCAGGCGAAGCAGGCTGGATTTACCGGAGCCCGACATACCAGTGACCTGAACCATCTGACCTGCTGCAATATTGAGGCTGATATTTTTCAGTACCGGTTTGTTATTGCCATAAGCAAAGGTCACTTCTTTGAATTCGATGGAAACTCCTTCCGCTTCTGCGGGTAACTCCAGGTTGCCGCTTTGTTCCGTTTCAGCTTCTGCGATGGCGCTTAATTTTTCAACCGACACGATGGCATCGTATACGGTATCCAGGTTCACGATCAGTTTTTCTATGGATGCGATGATGGCGATGATCACAATTTCCGCGGCGATGAACTGCCCGATATTGATCTGCTGGTCAACCAGGAGGTAGGCACCGATGATCAGCATGGCTGCAGTGATCAGGATCTTGAAGGATATAAGGCTCCAGAACTGTATCAGCAATATGTTGAAGTAACTGGTGCGTGAAGAAAGGTAGTCACTCACCAGTGCATCTGTTTTATTCATGTGCAGGGAAGTGCCCTTTGTATATTTAAAGGATTTGATACTGCGTGCTATTTCCTGCAGCCAGGCGGCTACGGCAAATTTGTAAGTGCTGGCCCGGTAAGCAGCCTGGAGGCCCTGGGTAGAGGAGAGGCGGATGATGGCAAAAACAATGAGGATGAGCATCAGGCCGAAGGCGATGAAAACAGGATGGTAGAACGAAAGCAACAGCAGCCCCAGGGTTACCTGGATCACAGCGGCGGGCAGTTCTATCATCAGTTTATCTATTCCTTTCTGCAGGGAAACACTGTCGAAATACCTGTTGACCATTTCCGGGAGATACTCATGATCGAGCTTCTCGATATTCAGTTTCGGGATCCTGTCGCTGTATTCCAGGGAATATCTCACAAACAGTTTCTGTTTTACTTTCTCGATGATCTGTAACTGGCGGACCTGTAACAGTCCATTGATAAAGACGCCAAAGACCACCATGCCTATCAATACCACAATTGAAGTGGAGATGGTGCCTGCCAGTACAAAGCTAATGATGGATTGAATACCGAGGGGAAGCGAAAGCTGGACCAGGCCCGCCAGCAATGCGAAGACGCAGGCTGCTGCAAAGTCTTTTCTTTCGAGCATCAGGATCCTGTTCAGTTTCAACAGCGATTTTACCAGAGAAAGTTTATTGTCTGCCATTTGCCTTGAGTTGACATTGCTTGGATGTCAGGCAAAAATAATATATATGCTTTATTTAATGATAGTAATACTATTAGAATGTTATGTGAAAATATCCGGCTTAATAGCGTAACTTACAAAAAGTTTCGATTTTTGCTATTATGGAACTCCAGTTACAGATCAAGATGAACCCCAAGTTGTATTTGCGTGATCCGGAGCAATCCCCGCTTGGGCGTAATATCATTCAGCATAGCATCCTTATGATCCAGAAAATTGGATTTGAGGATTTTACATTCAAGAAGCTGGCGGTTGAAGTAGGAACCACGGAAGCCAGTATCTACCGGTATTTCGAGAACAAGCATAAACTGCTGACTTATGTCATTGCCTGGTTCTGGACCTGGCTGGAATACCAGTTATTATATCATACCAACAATGTAAAGTCACCCAAAGAGAAGATACAGGTGGTGATCCGCTTACTGGCATTTCAATTGCCCGATCAGTTCACTTTCAGTCATATAGACCGGAACCGCTTGTATGAGATCGCTATTACGGAAGGCAGTAAATCTTACCTTACCAAACATGTAACCCAGGATAACAAGGACCATTTCTTCAAACCATACAAAGACCTTTGTGCGCGGATCGCGGAAATCTTCAGGGAGTACAACCCCTCGTACAAATATCCGAGATCCCTCTCCAGCACCCTGCTGGAAATGGCGCATTACCAGTTTTTCTTCAAGAAGAATTTGCCAGGCCTCACGGATTTTGCCAATGCGAAGGATGATGCAGGGGTAGTTCAGTTTCTCCAGCATCTTGTGTTCAGCGCGTTGAAAAAGGGTTCCTGATCTACTTACGGTGATGGATAAAATACTTTCCGTCCATGGAAATTAAAAATCCATTTGTCTATTTTAATTAAATTTGTTTGGCTCGTTAATTGCAATAAAGCGCACCAAAACAACTGACCCTCTGAGTGATATCCAAACAATCATCGCAGGAAAGAATATTGCTGTTACAGGTAGCAGCCGGTGATGAACAGGCCTTCAGAGCATTGACACATCAGTACTCCGGCCTTGTTTTCAAGTTCATCCATCAACACCTGAACGACAGGCAGCAGGCCGAAGAGATCGTTCAGGATATCTTTGTAAAACTCTGGCTTACCAGGGAAACTCTCTCCCAGATCGACAGCTTCCGCTCTTTCCTCCTCATCGTTTGCCGTAACCACGCCTTCAATGCCATCAAAAAAATGGTCAGGGAAAGGAACAGGGAATGGGATTGGGATCATGACAAGAATATTGGTCAGTCCGGTGAAGATGATCCACTTCAGAAAGAACAGCTGTTCCTCCTCATAGAAGAAGCCGTTGAACAACTACCTCCCCAGCAACAAAAAGCCTGGAAGCTCTGCCGGCAGGGTGGACTGAAATATGAACAGGCTGCCCACGAAATGCAGGTGTCGCGCGACGCAGTAAAAAAATATTTACAGTATGCCAACAGCGCCATCAAAAAGTATGTCTCTGGTAAACTGCCCATCTATCATCCCTGATCCTGCCTTATTATAAAAATATTCTTCTTTCTCTATCCCCTTTTTTCAACTCCGGTTGTCTCTGGATATACAATCATCATTATGCAGGCTGGCAATACGCGCTTGGAAGAATTGTATACAAAGTGGATCAACAACACAGCGACTCCCGATGAAATGGAGGAGTTGCTGAAGTTGATGCAGGAAGGTGCTTCCAGGGAACAGCTGATGCCTGGTATTGAAAAATTCTGGACCGGCCTGGAAGATGATCATTCATTTTCTTCCCGGCAGAAAGACCGTCTGGTTGACAATATTCTCAGCCAGTGGCCTTCTGAGCCTGTTATCCGTATACGGCGCCGGATCCCTTACTGGCGTTGGGTTGCAGCCGCTGTGGTTATACTGCTGACCGGCGTAGCCATCTGGCAATTCACCAACAAGGATACAACAGAACTAGTACAAAAAACAGTGGCGCCGGTACCGGAAGTAATAGCGCCGGGCCGGAATGGGGCTATCCTCACCCTCTCTGATGGCAGGCAGATCCTGCTCGACAGTACAAATAATGGAGTATTTGCCACACAGGGTAAAACAGAGATCGCAATTCAGAACAACCAACTTATTTATCAGGCCGGAGATGATATGGATTCAGCCACCATTACATACAATACTATGTCCACACCCAAAGGCAGGCAGTTTCAGCTACTGTTGCCCGATGGCTCCCGTGTGTGGCTCAATGCAGCCAGCAGCATCCGCTATCCTGTTGCATTCCGTGGAACAGAAAGAAAGGTGGAGGTGAAGGGCGAAGCCTATTTCGAGGTAGCCGCAGACCAGGCAAGGCCTTTCCTGGTGCAAACGCAGCATCAGGTGGTGCAGGCATTGGGCACAGGCTTCAATGTTCATGCTTACAGTAATGAAACTGCAGAACAGACAACCCTGGTGGAGGGTAGTGTGAAAGTGACCCTTTCCACAGGCAAACAATTGTATGCCATATTAGGGCCGGGGCAACAGGCAATGCTCGACAATCGTAAGCAATCAATGGCCGTGCTCGAAAACCAGAGTGAGGCCGCTACAGCCTGGAAAAATGGATATTTCCATTTGGAGAATATGTCATTTGAAAAAGTGATGAAACAACTGGAACGCTGGTATGATATCGAAGTAGTTTATGCGAACGGTGTGCCTGATCTCAGCTTCTATGGAGGCATCAGCAGGAATATGACCCTGGACGCACTGATCAGGGCATTAAAGGTATCCGAAGTGCATTTCAAGATCCAGGCCGGGCGCCGGCTGGTTGTATATAAATAGTGGATTAACGGATCTTTTTAACCACCAAAACTCTCGTAAGCTATGCAAGAAACTGCCTATCCTCCCATGAAGCGTACTAACAGCTTCCTGAAAAGGATTTTCTGCCTGCTGCCGGAAAAGTTCCATTCCTCCGGCAGTACAGGAAGCAAAATCATCAAGGTCATGAAACTAAGTTCAATTTTTGCACTTGCATTTTGTCTGCAGGTGTCCGCCAATGCCAAATCACAGACCGTTTCAATCAGCGGTAAAAATCTGAGCCTGGAGAAAATATTCTCTGCTGTGAAAAAACAGACAGGCTTTATCGTTTTTGCCAACAGGGACCTGCTGGTAAATACCAGACCGGTGTCCATAGAAGCGAACAATATGCCGTTGCAGGAATTCATGAAAAATGTGCTCAGCGGACAAGCATTGTCGTATATCGTTGAAGACAAAACCATCGTGCTGATGCGTAAGCTCTCTGTAAACGGGAAGCCCGCAGACAGTGTGATGGCACGGGAAGTGACCATCTCCGGTCAACTGCTGAGCGCAGAGTCGCAGGAGCCCATCAACGGCGCGTCCATCTCAGTAAAGAATTCAAAACAAGGTACAACCACTACAGCAACGGGACAGTTCACCCTGTCCAATGTTCCGGAATCGGCTATCATTGTGATCAGCTCTGTTGGCTTCACGCCATTGGAGGTCCGTGTATCGCAACTGATAGCCATTCCTGATGCTGGTAGTTTACCGGTAGGTGATAATAATATCGTAAAAACAGGAGCCAGTTTCGTGATCCAGCTGAAAGCATTGCCTGCCGCTCTGAATGAAGTGGTGGTACTGGCATTCGGATCAGCGAAGAAAAAAGACCTTACCGGTTCTGTGAGTACCATGAGTGCCCAGACCATCAGCCAGCAACACGTATCCACCGTGTCAAGGGCCCTGGAAGGCATGGTATCCGGTGTACAGCTGGTAACCAGCTCAGGGCAGCCTGGCAGCGAAGCAGCGATCCGCATCCGCGGTCTCGGCTCCCTCTCTGCAGGTTCTGATCCGCTGGTAGTGGTGGACGGTGTGCCCACTGCATTCCCGCTGGCCTCTTATAACCCTTCAGATATCGAGTCTATTGTGGTTTCAAAAGATGCGGCGTCCAACTCGCTTTACGGGTCCCGTGGCTCCAATGGTGTGATCCTGGTAACCACCAAGAAGGGAGCAAAGGGTAAAACGAAGATCAATTTCGATATAAGAGTAGGACAGAATAGTCAGGGGGTACCGGACTTCGATATGGTGAAGGATCCGAAGGAGTTCTATGAACTTGTCTGGAAAGGGATCTATAACTATGTACGCTACAGCAACGATGCTACCGCTCCACGCCTCAATGATGCGGATGCCAGGCAATATGCCAGCAACAATCTTTTCAGGGCAAACGGCTCAACGCTCGGCGCGTTTAACAATCTCGGCAACTACATGCCTTACAAAATTCCCGATGGCACTACACTGATTGATCCTGCTACCGGCAAAATGAGGCCTGACGCTCAACTGTTGTATCATGACGACTGGAATGATTACTTCATCAAAAAAACATTGAGCCAGCAGTACAATGTGAGCCTCAGCGGTGGAAATGAAAAAACTGATTACTTCCTCTCTGCAGGTTATATGAGCGATCCGTCTTACGTGATGGGATCGGATTTCAACCGTTATAACGCCCGTCTGAAAGTGAACACGGCAGTTACCAACTGGTTGAAAGCCGGTATGAACCTGAGCTATACACGCCGCTACTCAAATGTTCCCAACTACTCGGGTGGTACTGTAAACAATAACGTATTTGTGTTCAAAGATTTCTTTGCGCCCATTTACGCGCTATATGCACATAACCAGGATGGCAGTATTAAATATGATGTCAATGGAAGGCCCATGTATGACCTGGGTACCGGTGAAACCTATAGCCCCATCGGAGCCACCAGGCGTTCCAGCTTCACTGGGTACAGCCCCGCGATTTATTTTGAGAAAGACCTTGCCGAGCAAACCTCTGATGATTTCTCCGGTCGCGCTTTCCTCGAAGCCACTGTGAGGAAAGATTTCCGGGTAAAGCTGGACTTCTCCATGGATAATGTTTATACCTACAATAAAACCTACGGCAATAACGAAAGCGGTACTTCCGCCAGGGATGACCAGGGCCTTATTTCCGGTTACTGGGCAAAGGGAATGACCATCAACACCATTCAAACAGTAAACTATTTCAAGGAGATCGGGGTTCACACGATCGATGTACTGGCTGGTCATGAATACCGCTGGACACGCGGCGATTATATGAGTGGAACAAAAGGTATCATGTTTGCACCCAATGATCCGGACATGGCTAATGCCATCCGCATCAAAAGCCTGACAGGTAACGGCAACAGCACAGCGCTGGAAGGATACCTGGCAAGACTGGCTTATAATTACGATAGTAAATACTACCTCACTGCCAGTGTGCGGACGGATGGCTCTTCCAATTTCCGCTATAACAAATGGGGTACATTCTGGTCTGTAGGCGGTGCTTACCGTGTTACAGAAGAGAAGTTCATGAGCAGTACTTCCAAATGGCTCAATGAACTGAAGATCCGCTCCAGTTATGGTACCCTCGGTAACCAGAATGTAGGCGCCAACCGCTGGACAGATATCTACAGTGTTTCCAATGCTGGCACGCTCGATAATCCCGTGCTGGCTATTGCACAAACCTCATGGGGAAATACAGCCCTCACCTGGGAAAGCAATAATATCTGGGATGCAGGTATCGACTTCCGCGTCTTCGATCGCTTCTATGGTACTGTGGATTATTTCCGCCGCAAGACCATCGATATGATCTGGGCAAAACCATTACCTGCTTCAACCGGACAGGCATCCAAACTGGAGAACATCGCTTCCCTGATGAATACCGGTTATGAAATTGAATTAGGGGTGGATGTGATCCGTAAAAAAGATCTTAACTGGACGGTAAACCTCCGCGCTTCGCACTATAAGAACAAACTGCTGGAAATTCCACCAGGCGTAGGTTCTAAAGCACTTAATGGGAATTATGAGGAAGGTAACTTCCTCCGTGGAGAAGGCAAAGACTACTACAATCTGTACATGTACAAATATGCCGGTGTAGATCCCAATACAGGTGAAGGACTTCTTTACAAAGAGTTGAAAGCAACCGATAACCTGGCCAACTATCCCGGTAAAAAAGTAGGGGATATCGTTACCACAAAAGGAAATGATGGTACCAAGTTTGAACTCGGCACTGCATCTCCTGACCTGGTGGGAGGATTCAATACATCGCTGCAATACAAAGACTTTGATCTGTCCGTACTTACCAGCTGGCAGATCGGTGGCAAGACCATCTCTCTCACTTATCAGAACCTCACGCAACAAAGGATCGGTGGTATCCATAAAGACCTGGCCTATGGCTGGAGCCCTGAGAATCCCAACTCCAATATTCCGATGTTCCAGGTGGGTGCACAGAACTATTTCAGCAGACCCGTTGGCGGTGCTGCCGGCCAGTACTCTGACTGGGCCCTGTTCGACGCTTCTTATTTAGCTATCAGGAACGTGACCTTCGGCTACAGGTTGCCACAGGCGATGGCAGCAAGAAATGGTATTGTAGCTGCAAGACTTTTCTTCAGCGTAGACAATCTCCATTTGTTCTCTGCCAAAAAAGGACTGGACCCCAGGCAATCATTTGATGGAGGCACCACCTTGTCGGCCTTTGGTTTTCCACAAACGCGTACCATTACTTTGGGTCTTAACCTGACACTCTAAAAAGAAAATCATGAAAAAATTACTCATCATAACAGGGAGCATACTTACCATCTTCAGCTCCTGCTCCAAAAAACTGGACATTGACCCGAACGGAGCCATGACCAGGGAAGAATTACAGCAGATCATCAAAACCAAACCAGCAACGGTACTGGAGCCGATGGTTACCAGTATGGTGGCACAGGTTAACGGTCTCACTTATGCGAATTCTGTTGACTCCAGAAATTTTTCAGTGATCAATCTACTGCTCAATCTCAAAGGCAACGATATGGTACTGGCACAGCCCAATGGTGGCTGGATGGTCTCGGATTATCAGATGCTGAATTACCGGGAGGAAGCGCAGGGGCGTGTTACCCTTTACTGGGGCACTTATTACAAATGGATCTTCTTTGCCAACCAGATCCTGGATCTGATCCCTCCGGACTTTGATCCCAATCAGGCTACGGATGTGAACAAGCTCATCATGAAATACAAGGCTGCTGCACTCACTATGCGCGCCATGAGTTATACCTACCTGATGTGGCTTTACCAGGATGATTATATGCATGGCGGAAACGCCAAACCAGGAGTGCCGCTTTACACCACAGTTGCCGGAGAAGAAGACCGTGCGCCTTCACAGGAAGTATGGAGCCAGATCATTGCCGATGCAACGGAAGCAGTAGACCTGTTCAAGAAATCAGGACTGTTGAATACCGCCAGCAAAACGGATTTCGATGCATCTGTGGCATCAGTGGTGCTGGCGCGTGCAGCACTCACCATTGGCGACTGGCCCAAAGCCATCAGCGCTGCGGATTACGTAATGCAGCAATATCCCACGCTCATCAACGAAACGCAGTACACCACTATGGGCATGAGCAATATTTCATTGCCCGAAACCATATTCGGATATGACTTTTCAACGGCCACCGGTAAAGGCAACAGCTCATTCCCCGGCTGGGTGAATATCAAAGGTGAAGGTGGTTATGGCGGAAGTCAGGGTGGCTGGCTGGCCATCGATCAGCGCTTGAATGATCAGATCGCTGCCACTGATTACAGAAAGAAGAATTTTGTACAGGACGATTTTGTAGAATACAAATATGCCAGTGCACAGCAGCCGGATAAACACTACAAATACTTCAGCTACAAATTTGCAGCGCCCCCGATTGATGCCAATACGCCCAATTACAACCAGGACGAGATCTATATGCGTACATCCGAAATGATCCTCACCAAAGCAGAGGCCCAGGCCCGTGCAGGACAGGATGAAGATGCGCAGACAACACTCTATATCCTGGCCCATGAGCGAGATGCCGCTTATGTGAAATCCACCAGCACCGGCGATGCCTTGCTGAAGGAGATCCAACTGCAGCGCAGGATCGAGCTCTGGGGTGAAGGTGGATTTGAATTCTTCGACAATAAGCGATGGGGGATAGGTGTGAATCGCGCCGGTTCAGCCAATCATACCAATCAACTGGTGGTGGCGCCCGGGAAATTGTTCACTCTTCAGATCCCGCTGACCATCGAGTTAAATTACAATCCGAAGATCACAGAACAGAATCCTTTGTAATAATATCTGCTATTAATGGGGTTGACCTTGTGTGATGTGCCCCTCCAAAATTGTCTGACTTTTTGGGGCACATCAAAGGTCAACCCCTTTCTTTTGCTGTGCCCGTGGGCTTTTGTGTCCGCGAGTGACTTCTGTAGGCTCGCCTCCCGGCGGGCCCAGGGTTCGCCAGAGGCGAACATGTATCTCACACCAGCCTGAAGCGAGCAAGTGATCTCCGCTGAAATGCTTCCTGGCAATAATAAAAGAGAATATTATTTAAATCCCGTAATATTGTTTTCAACTTTTCCTTTCCATTTGCCGCCAACCTCAGTCCGGGCAGGAAGGCAAAGGGCTCTCAACCTTTCCTGTACGTTTCCATCAAATTATTGTTCCATTTTTAAGCAATCACTGACTGCTTTGAGCAACGGCACCCTATACACACCCAATCAATTGTTCCTCCAGATAGCGGAAGGGGATGAAGCTGCTTTTACGTTGCTGATGGACAAATACTGGAACCTGCTCTACAGCCAGTCCCTGGCCTATTTAAAGGATAAATTCAAAGCACAGGACATAGTTCAGGAAGTTTTCCTGGCCATCTGGAAGAACCGGGAAAAGTTAGGTTCGGTGGAAAGTCCGGATGATTATCTCTTCATAATAGCCCGTAACAAAATCTTCAATGAAGTGCGGAAGAAAATTGCGCAGCCGCTTACTGATAATATTCAGCAATACTATGCGGAGCAATATCTTCAGCCTGACAGGCAGTTTGATCACAACGAGGTCAATACGCTCATACAAACGGCCATTAGTCAGTTGCCGCCCCAACGCAAACGTATTTTTGAAATGAGCAGGAATGAAGGCCTTACTTATGAAGCCATCGCCGCACAGCTGGGCATCAGCCGGGAAACCGTAAAGGTACAGATGGTGAAAGCCCTCTCTTTTCTCCGTATATATATCCGCACGCATATCCCGTTTTATCTTTTTTTGAAATTTTTTTTCAACGAGTAACCCTGTTGCGCCAGCAATGGTACTTTAATAGCAGGGGTACTCATATTCCCTCTTATCAATGCAAACAGACCAGCTTAAAATACTGATTGAACGTTACCTGGATGAAAGCATCACAGCCACCGATAAGGCCTTGCTGGCGAATATGCTGAATGAAGAGCAGCATGCCAATGCTTTCAGGTCAATCCTTGAAGAGGAATTGAGGAACGGACGTTTTGAACTGGAGCCAGATGAAGCTGCCGGCCTGGCCATCCGTGAACAGGTATTACAGCAAATGCGTGAAGGAATTGATGAGCCTGAGTCTGAGTCAGTACCCATTGTACCGCTGCGCCGTATCAGGCCATGGTACTGGGCTGCAGCCGGCGCCATCATCCTGGCAGGAGCGGGGATGTTCTATTTTTCCATGGACAACAAAACGGAAAAAGCTCCTGCTGCTGCTGTTGCAGTGGATATTCCTGCCGGAAAAGAAGGCGCCATCCTTACGCTGGCAGACGGTTCCCAACTGGTGCTGGATTCCATGAAAAATGGAAAGATCGCTGACCAGAATGGAAGCTCCATCCATCTTTCCAACGGTAGCATGACATACCAGGCAAAAGAAGGAGCAGATAACAAAATTGTTTACAATACCATGACCACACCCAAAGGAAGGCAGTTTCAGTTCACGCTTCCCGATGGTACAAAGATCTGGCTGAACGCTGCCAGTTCAATCAGGTATCCCACCACCTTCAAGGCAAAGCAAAGGCAGGTGTATATTTCCGGGGAAGCTTATTTTGATGTGGCGAAGGATGTGAGCAAACCTTTTATTGTTTCAGTGGATAAACAGGTTGAAATTCAGGTGTTGGGCACAGCTTTCAATATCAATGCCTATTCAAATGAAGGCGATATCAGAACCACACTGGAAGATGGTATGGTGAAAGTGAAGAATATTTCACAGGGCATACCGGAAGCGGTCAATAAAGAACTGGTGCTGAAACCAGGCCAGCAGGCTATTGTATCCACCGGCAACAATTCATTATCTCCTGCCATAACGCTGGAACAGGATGCAGACATAGAAAAAATAACCGCCTGGAAAAAAGGCATCTTCAATTTTGAAGGGTTGAGCCTGGTGCAGGTAATGAAAGAACTGGAAAGATGGTATGATATAGATGTTGTGTATGAAGGAAAACCTCCGGTCATCAGGTTCTACGGAAAGATGGGGAAAGACCTTTCCCTGAAGGATCTCCTGGAAGCGCTCGATAAATCGAAAGTTAAGTTTGAACTGAATGGAAAGACACTGACTGTAAAACAATAATTATTCATAAAAAAATTGCTGATTATAGAAGTAGCCCTGCTTATGAAATGATCAAAAAAAACCGGAAGTGTTCGTACCACTCCCGGAGGTTGTTCAGTTGATCATAAATAGAAATCGCGTTCACATTATTCTCAAACCAAACTTACCAAAGGTATGACAATTACTGCTTTTGAGCCCGGGAATCATTTGTCCTTACCACCGTATCATCCCCATGATGAGAACGGTCAGCAAACAAGGAGCGGATGGTCCGGAACACTAACCAAAACTTTAGTCATGAAACTGGCTATATTTCTGCTCTCTGTTGCGCTCTTCCAGGCACGTGCCAACACCTATGCCCAGAAGGTGACCCTTTCAGGCAAGGAGATCACCCTCAAACAGGTGTTTGCAGCCATCGAGAAACAAACGGATTATGTTATTTTCTCCAATGAAAGTTTTCTGACCAAAGCGCACAAAGTATCCCTTACCGTCCACCAGGTGGATGTGGAAGAATTACTGAACCTGGTATTGAAGGATCAGCCGATTCAATACAGCATCAAAAACAAAACCATTATCCTTTCTGAAAAGAAAGCTGTTATCAATAATCCGCTGTCCGAATTCCTGCAGGCGGAGCAGGTATCGCTGGTGATCAATGGTATGATCAGGAACGCCCAGGGAGAATACCTCTCGGGGGTGTCTGTAAGTGTGAAGGGCAAGTCAAACGGAACCAGTACGAATGGTAAGGGGGAGTTCTCTTTCAAGACCAATGATGAATCATTTGTTCTCCAGGTGAGTATGATCGGGTACGATGGCGGCGAGATCATAATAAAAAAGGTAGATAACGTATTACGCGTTTCCAGTGCAGGAAAGCTGCATTTTGTAGCCAATACTAATACCCCCGGACAGATAAGCCTGATGATCCAACTTGCCAAAGCAGTGAGCCAGCTGGATGAAATGCAGGTGACAGCATATGGTAAAACTTCCAGGAGACTGGCCACCAGTAATATTGCTACCATCAAGGGAGAGGATATTGAAAAGATGCCGGCCACTACAGCGCTGGATGCGCTTATCGGCCGGGTACCGGGAGTGGTGATCCAGCAATGGTCCGGTAATGGTGCAGCTCCTATGAGGGTAGATATCAGGGGTAAAAGAAGTCTGAATCCCAGGTTGCCGCAGGATCCGTTGTATGTAGTGGACGGCATCCCGCTGGTGGTATTGAATGCATCCTCGTCTACAAGCGGACTGGGATTCTCCACAGGCGCTGTACAGGGTGGTCTGACCAATACCATTGGCGAAAATCCATTGCTCAGCATAAACCCGAGGGATATTGAACGTATAGATGTTTTGATGGATGCCGACGGAACGGCTATTTACGGATCCCGTGGTGCAAATGGCGTGGTGCTGATCACCACTAAAAGAGCCAAACCGGGTCCTACCAGCTTTGGGTTCAGCATAAACAACGGGATCAAATTCAATCAGAAATTTCCCAGAACGGTGGCAACTGCCGAGTACCTGGCCGTGAGGCGGGAGGCTTTCAGAAATGACGGTATCGATCCGGATATTTATACAGCGCCGGACCTGAAATTATGGGATTCTACAAAATACACGGATTGGAACAGGGAGCTCTCAGGTGTGGGAAATGTGATGAATATAAATGCATCTGTGGGCGGAGGAACGGGGCAGACGACCTACCTCCTGTCATCCTCATACAGAACATCCAAAGAACTGCTGAACAATGGTGGTAAGAACACCATGGGCAATTTCAAGATATCATTAAACCATTCCAGCCCCAATCAGAAATTCAAACTCTCGGTGGGTAGTAACTTTTCCCTCACCGATGTCAAGGCTTATGCGCTTGGTTCCATTTCAAACGGACTGGCCCCCAACTCGCCGGATATCTACACAAAAGAGGGCGATTTTAATTTTGTGCCTTACCGCGGGCAATTCAACAGCAATTTCCCTTTCAGTGCCTTTAAGAAGCCAAGCTACAGTAACACTACCAGTTCCCAGTCCTATATCAGGCTTGAATATGCCCTGCTGAAGGGGCTTAGTGTGAACCTGAATGCTGGTTATAATTTCGATAATAATGAAAACATGAACCTGTCGCCCGCATCGGCAGCAGATCCGTTCTACAACAGTTTTTCTTTTGCCGTATTCGGTACCACCCGCAATAAGGGATGGCAGGTTGAACCAACACTTATTTATAACACGCGACTGGGAAGAGGTGATCTGACGGCTACACTGATTGGTACAGCCAACAGCGTTACCACTGCAGCCAATACCATCACGGGAGTGAATTTTGCCAATGAGGCATTGATGAAAAGCGCCAATAATGCAGACACCAGGCAGTTCCAGGATGTTGCCAAACAATACAGGACCATTTCGGGTGCAGGCGTAATCAAGTACAACTGGGAAAATAAATATATCCTCAGTCTTAACGGCAGGAGGGAAGGTTCTTCCAGGTTCGGTCCCGGAAAACAATTCGGTAATTTCTGGTCTGTTGGACTGGCATGGAATATTTCAGACGAAAAATGGATGGATAAGGTAATGCCTTCCTGGATGTCCTACCTGAAGTTGTTCGGTAATACCGGTGTATCCGGAGGAGATGGTGTGGGAGATTATGAGTATCTGTCGCAATGGGGCAGCACCGGTTCAGCAGGCGGTACACAATTGCTGAAATATAATGGGATGAGTGTATTTCATGTGTTGAAGCCGTTGAACCAGGATTATCATTGGGAGGACAATAAGGCGACCAATCTTTCTGTGGAATTCGGCTTCCTGAAAGACAAGATCACGCTGTTGGTGAATGGTTACAAAAACCTTTCCAAAGACAAGCTGGGAGGGATCCGCATGTCTTCTTACACAGGGTTTACATCCGCTGTGGGGAATTCAATGGCAGCTATAGAGAACAAAGGGCTTTCTTTTACCCTGTCTGCCAGACTGGTGCAGAAAGAGAGCTGGGGAGTAAGTGCGTCCTTCAATTTAAATACCAACAGAAACAGGATTGTACAATATCCGGGCCTTGAATATTCGCAGGATAAGAACAGGTACAGGGTTGGTCAATCGCTGGATATTAAATACCTGCTGAAGTTTACAGGAATAGACCCGCTCACCGGCAATTTCACTTTTGAAGATCATAACAAAGATGGAAAAATATCCGTCTTCGGTGCAGAACTCCCTTATTCGGATGAGGATGACCGTTACATCGCTGTAAATACCAATGCGAGATATACCGGGGGCTTGAGCCTGAATGCATATTACAAGAGCATTTCTGTAAGCACGGGCTGGCAGTTTGTAAACAGGATGGATAAGAACCCCCTCTTTACTGTAATACCGGGCAGGATGGGCGCAATTATCCTGCCGGACGAGATCAGGAACAACCACTGGCAGAAGCCGGGTGATATTGCCCTGTTCCCCCGCTATACCAATGATCCGACTTCCCTGGGGCCTTTTGCAGACTCGGACATTGCATATTTCCGCCTCAAATATCTACGGCTGGTTAACCTGCATGTGGGCTGGGAGATACCGGAAAAATATTACAAGAAAGCAGGAATGAAAAGGGCCACACTGTCGGTAAGTACCGCTAACCTGTTCACCTTTTCCAACTACAAAGGATATGATCCGGACATTACCAACCTGGCTTCAACAAGCCCGATTCCAAGGATCATCACGCTGGACCTGAGTGTTAATTTCTAAAAAAAACAACTATGCCAAGATTATTCCGATATATGATCTGCACATTGTCCGGTCTGTTTCTTTTATCCGGATGCAAAAAGTTCCTGGAGGTAGATCCGCCTATCAGTACCATTACCACGGAAGAGATGTTTACTACCAATAAGCAGGCTGAATTGGCCGTCAACGGCATATATACCAAGATGATCCACAGTGTGGATGCGTTGAATCCGGCAGGCTCGGCTACCAGGTCTTTTGCCGCAGGCTTGTCTACCATCATGGGCAGTCTGTCTTCTGATGATTTCTTCACCAGTGGAGCAATAGGGGATATCAATGTTATTGTCAATCAGAACAAGCTCTCCGTCCGCAATACCGGCGGTTCAGGGGAACTGTGGGATTCCGGTTTCAAAACCATTTATGATGCCAATGCCGTGATAGAAGGACTGCAATCCGATGCAGCCCGGAACCTGACTGACAGTGTCCGCAACCAACTCCTGGGAGAGGTCCTGACCATCCGTGCCTTCTCCTATTTTTATCTCGTAAACTTTTTCGGAGAACTGCCCGTGGTAGTTACCACTGATTTCAACAAGACCAACAAGCTGAGCCGTTCTCCTGTTTCAAAAATCTATGACCTGATCAAAACGGATCTCCTGAACGCACTTCCTCTGCTGGCTGCGGACTTCTCTGTAGGCAAGGGAGAAAGGGTGAGGATCAACAAGTGGTTTGTTGAAGCATTGCTGGCCCGCGTTTACCTGTATACGAAAGAATACAGCGAGGCCATCACACATGCTACGAACGTGATCAGTCAAACCAGCATGTTCTCCATTGAGCCAAATGTTGCCAATGTATTCCTCAGTGGCAGCAAAGAAGCCATTTTTCAGCTGAAGCCAAACAATGAAAATCCACAACTCAGGAATGCCACACCGGAAGGCTACAGACTAAGCTCGCTGGGCTTCCCGTCAGCCACCCTGCCTTCCCCTTATAGTCTCAGCAATGAGCTCCTGAATGCCTTTGAGGCAGGTGATAATCGCAAGGCTTCCTGGACTTCACCCTATGCATCACTTTTCACTTCGGCAAAGTATAAGATCTCGCAGTACAACAGTGTTGTGAGGGGGCCGCAAAACGAATATTACGTGGTGATGCGCCTGGCGGAATTATATCTTATCCGCGCAGAAGCCATTGCGCTGGGAGAGCCTGGCAATAAAGACAATGCCATCGATGATATCAATGTATTGAGAAGAAGGGCCGATGTAGATGAGCTCAGTAAATCACTTACTGCAGAACAGGTGGTGGAAGCGGTTGCCAAAGAAAGGCAGCTGGAGTTGTTTGCTGAATGGGGCCACAGGTGGTTCGATCTCAAACGCACCGGAAAAGCCTCCCAGGTGTTGTCGCAGATAGCTGCCAAACAACCATGGGTGGGAGATTTTCAATTGTTATATCCAATCCCCGTGCAGGAAATCCAGTTCAACAGTTTTCTGTTGCAGAATCCTGAATATAATAACTATTGATCTGACAATACAGACATAAATATTATCATCATTCAATAAAACTCATTTATGGTATTTCCATTATTATACCGCACCAGCAGGTGCCGGGCCGGGTTGCTCATTGCCTGCTGCCTGCTGCTGACCGCAGTGATCAGTTCCTGCAAAAAGAATCAGCCCTTTGCCGGTATCCCGGCCACCTGCCAGGTTTTTAATGCCATGGACGATGGTATTGTACTGCTCGCACATTGGGATACAACCCGTCCGGCCCCTTTCAGCTTTCTGAGGAGGATCAACAACAAAGCAAACTACGCCGTTACCACCGGACTGTATTCCACACTTAACGGCAGTCAGCCATTACAGTTGTTTGCATTTCCGGATACGTTGAGTCATCAGGGGCCGTTGGTGGATACCAGGCTCCAGCTGGAAGAAGGTGGGCTGTACTCGCTTTTTATTTCAGGCAGCAATGCGGCTCCGCAATATGTGTTGCACAAGGATGAGATCCCTGTGTTCAACCAGGAAGATAGTACCACTCATATCCGCTTCGCCAACTTCAGTGATGGTCAGACCATCAGCGTGAATCTCAAAGGAGAAGCACCGGGCTCTTTCATCCAGAACCTTCCGCCAAAAGGTTTTTCAGTCTTCAGAGAAATGAGTGCCCGCAAATCAGTGATCAGATATGAATTCGAGATCAGGGACCAGGCGAATGGCAATCTCATCACCACGTATACCGCTGACAAGTTCGATGGCCTTGGCGGAACCAGTTTTACAACGCGCTGGTACAACAGGGCCAACACCCTGGTGCTTACCGGCAAACAGGGCGGAACGGGCACCAACCTGCAGGTGGTGTACTTAATGAACAACAGGTAAAGCAAGTAAACTTTATTCTTAATATTTAGCAAACACATATGAGTACAGTATTGAAAGTGGAGAACCTCTCCCACAGGTATTCCAGTGCCTGGGCTATCCGTGATCTGAACTTCGAGATCGGCCAATCAGGCGTTATCGGCCTGCTTGGTTCCAATGGTGCAGGTAAGTCCACCACCATGAATATCATCTGCGGCGTTCTGAATCAGACAGAAGGTGAAGTATATATCAATGGCATCAACAAAAAGAAAGATCCCAGGCTGGCCAAAAGGCAACTGGGCTTTCTGCCCCAACAGCCACCATTATACGCAGATTTCACCGTTGAAGAATTTCTGACCTATGCTGCTGATCTGCGCTTCATAGAAAAAAAGTCGATCAAAAGATCGGTACAGGAAGTGATGGAAAGAACAGGCATCAGCCACTTCAATAACCGGCTCATTAAAAACCTCAGTGGTGGTTACCGTCAGCGTGTAGGTATTGCACAGGCCATCATCCACAAGCCCAGCATCGTGATCCTCGACGAGCCTACCAATGGCCTCGATCCCAACCAGATCATCGAAGCCAGGAAACTGATAAGAGAAATTGCAGTGGACCATACCATTCTGCTGAGCTCACACGTGCTCTCCGAGATCAACCTGCTCTGCCGGGATATCATAATGATCGAAGGGGGCAGAATGGTGTTCTCGGATTCCATGGAAAGTTTCAACAACTACCTGCAACCCACCACCGTGCTGGTTCGGATGGACAATCCTCCTGTTGAAGCGGAGTTGCTCAGGATACCCGGTGTAACCAAAATTGAATGGGTAACCGATAAGCAATGCCGCATCTGGTTCAATGAAAATGCACCTGTTAACCAGGCCATCATTACGGCCAGCATCCAGAACAACTGGCAGCTGCAGGAGATCAGTCTGGAAAAATCAATTCTGGATGATGTGTTCAAACAATTATCGAGGCAATCCTAAACCTGCTATCCATGAAAATAATACTTAAAATAGCCAGGGCGGAACTGAGGAACCTCTTCTATTCTCCCATAGCCTGGCTGGTGCTGATACTGTTCTATTTTTTTGCAGCCATCATGTTTGCCATTCCGGTAGAGCGATATGCCATTGTGCAGGAAGTATACCTGGAAGAACAACCGGACTGGGTGGGCTTTGCCCAGAGCCTGTGTAACCTCATGCTCAATCCCATCATCGATAAGGTGGCGGAACATATTTACCTGTTCATTCCCCTGCTCACCATGGGAGTGATCAACAGGGAGATCAGCAATGGCACCATCAGGTTGCTGTATTCTTCACCTGTTACCACCAGGGAGATCGTATTAGGAAAGTACCTGGGCCTGGTTTTGTTCAATATGATGACGCTTGCCATTACTGCTGTGGTGATGGTGATCGCTTATTTCAATATCCGTGGCGCAGAGTTTCAGTGGTTCTTCTCCATGTTCCTGGGCTTCTTTTTACTGATCAACAGTTTTTCTGCTATAGGCCTGTTCATATCCTGTCTGACCCAGTACCAGATCGTAGCCGCGGTGTTCACTTTTGCGGTGCTGTTTGTGCTGAACCATATTTCAGCTATCTGGCAGCAATACGATTTCTTCCGCGATATCACGTATGCGCTCAGCATGAATGGCAAGGCTGGATTCATGTTGCGTGGACTGATCACCAGCAGGGATGTGATCTATTTTGTATTGATCATTATCCTGTTCCTGGGCTTTGCACTGATCAAACTGAAAAGTACTCAGCAACCGCAAAAATGGACAGTGAACTTTTTGAAGTATGCGGGACTGCTGGTAATAGTGAGCCTGCTCGGATATATCAGCTCAAGGCCCGGGTTTGTGGCCTATGCCGATGTTACCAGCAATAAGGTGAATACGCTGCATCCTGCCACGCAGGGTATGCTGAGGCAGCTCGACGGATCGCCGCTGACAGTGACCTTGTATACCAACCTGCTCGGAAGAAGCTCCGGATCCGGACTTCCGCAGAACCGTAACGAATATGTCTGGAATTTCTGGGAACCCTATTTACGCTTCTATCCCAATATAAAATTCAGATACGAATATTATTATGGCCTGAAACCGGGCGACAGTTCAGTGTTCCGGCAGTATCCCGGAAAAACGCTGAAGCAGATCGTGGATATTCATGCTGAGATCTTCAATGTCCGCCCGTCTCTGTTCAGGCCATTTGATGAGATCAAAAACCAGATCGATCTGTCGCAGGAAGACATGGGACTGACGATGCAGGTGGAATACAAAGGAAAGAAGGAACTGCTCAGGGCATACAAGCCACCTGGAGTATGGCCGGACCAGGTGAATGTTTCAGGCACTCTCAAGCGATTGCTGGCCACAGAGGATGTAGTGGTGAAATTTGTATCCGGCCACTTTGAGAGAAATCCATTGGAGGGAAGTGAACGCGATTATGCGGGCCATCTTTCCAGTAAATCAGGAAAGGAAGCCCTGATCAATAAAGGGGTGGATGTAGATACCATCTCGCTGAATGCCGGTATCCCTTCCGATACCAGGCTGCTGGTGATCGCCGATCCTCGTTCGGCATACACCACAGAGGAACAGGCGCGTATTTCAAAATACATCCGGGAGGGAGGCAATGCCATATTCTTTGCGGAACCGCTTAAGAACTTCATTCTCCAGCCTGTTCTCGATAGTCTGGGCGTGTACCTGGATAATGGTATCATCGTTTCTCCCAATGAACATGAAATGCCTCATATTTCAAGTAACCTGCTTACCAGGGCAGGAAACTTTATGGCAAAGGAGCCGAAAATGCAGGTGTTCCAGGACTACAATATCATGGGGGCATCAGTACAGAATGAAGGAACAGGCAATATCAGTTTCAAAGACACTAACGGGTTTAAGATTGAACCTGTTATTGTACAGGCCGGAGATCACAAAACCTGGCTGGAGAAAGGAACACTGGTAGTGGATTCTGCAGCGCCTGTTTTCTCCGCAGCAGAGGGAGATATTCAGAAAGAGCAATATGTAGTGGCCGTAAAACTCACGCGCAAGATCAATAACAAAGAACAACGGATTGTGGTTTGTTACGATGCCGATTTCATGGGACTGCGCAGAATGGTGAATAGCAGCCTGAACCTGGGCCTTTACAGCTGGGGGCTGTACAATCAGTATCCCGTATACGCCAACTATCCCAAGGCATTTGACAGGTTCCTGAATATCAACAGCTCTTATGCTATCAAACAAAAGCTGGTAATGGTATACCTGGTACCGGCCATTCTGATACTGGGAGCCATCATACTATTGGTGCGCAGGAAAAGGAAATAGAAAAGCATACAAAGAAAATAAACCCAATTACGATGTTCCTCCAAACGGATGATCAAACCATTGAAGATCTCAGGCTCTTTGCCAAAAGGGAGAGAAACGGTATCTACGATATTTATAACAATACCTCTACACGAGGCGGAGAAGGGTTGCTGGAAGAAATGTTCAGGAATCCATTGTCAGATAAGGATGCCATTCGCAAGCGGGCTGCCATCATAGAAGCGTTTGCCGGCCAGCAGGCTATATTTCCTTTTGAAGCGGCTTTGCTGGACAGCGTGGAGAAATATATCACACAGAAAGAGGAGCATGGGCAGAGTGGCAGCGCCAGCCTGGGAGAAAAAGAGATCAGCAACGGCGTGAGCGCTTTTATAGAGTTGTTTCATGCTGTACGGAACTTCCTGCAATCCGGCACTATCGTGAATGTGCAGCAACTGCAGGATGACAGGAATAAGCTGATGGCCCTGTTGCAGGATCCTGCCCTGGAGCCTGTACAGAAAGAAAAGCCCCGTGCAAAGATCAGTTATGCCGCAGTAACTGCCTTCGATATCCTGATCCGTGTAAAGGAAAAGGATAAAGTGGTAAGCATCCTGCAATTCATCTACCAGATGGATGTGTTTATCTCTGTAGCCACGGTGGCCACAAAACGAAAATTCATTTTTCCGGTGGTACATCCCAAAGGAACCAATGTGCTGCATCTGGATGGAGTGTATCATCCCGAGCTGAAGAACCCGGTTCCCAACACGCTCGGAATGAACAGCGCTAAATCCGTTGTATTCCTAACCGGTGCAAATATGGCGGGTAAGTCCACTTTCCTGCGGGCCTTCAGCACAGCCGTGTATATTGCGCATATGGGATTCCCTGTTGCTGCTGCCGGCATGCAGTTCTCTGTAATGGATGCCATCTTCACCACCATCAACCTGCCCGATAACCTGGGCATCGGGGCCAGTCACTTTTACGCCGAAGTATTGCGTGTAAAGAAAGTAGCTGCAGAGCTCGGCGCCAACAAAGCCCTCTTCGTGGTATTCGATGAGCTGTTCAGGGGAACCAACGTAAAAGACGCGCATGAAGGAACGGTTGCCATTACCCATGCCTTTGCCGGCAAGCAGAACAGTCTATTCCTCATTTCATCGCATATTGTTGAGGCCAGTGATGCGCTCAGACAAAAGCCGAATATCGGTTTCCATTATCTGCCTACACGGATGAACGGCACTGTTCCCGAATATACGTATACGTTAGAGGAAGGCATCACAGATGACCGTCATGGTATGATCATCATCCGTAATGAGGGTATCCTGGAGACCCTGAAGAACGGGAAGAAGGCATAAACCGCAGTGTGTGCCCAGTCGCTTGCCTATGGCGAGTGACTTCTATTGGTTCGCCTCCGGCGAACACCGTGTCGCCGGAGGCGACGGAATAAACGTCACTCGCGGGGACGCGAGCGACTGGGCGCACACTGATAAAACAATAAATTATGAGTTTCAATATAGACAGGCAATCCCAGGATGAACTGAACCTGATGGGTAAATTCCGGCAGGGATCTGTATATTATCTCTTCAATCGTGTGAAAACGCGGGGAGGAGAACACCTGCTGGATCAACTGTTCAAATCGCCACTGATGGATGATCAGGCCATCAATGAACGTGCCGCCATTTTTCAGTTCTTCCAGCATGGAGGTTGGCCCTTTTCTTTCGATCCGCAGCAGGTGGCATTGATGCAGGAATACATCGATGCAGCAGCGGCGCAGGGGCAACTCAGTGGATATGTAAATATACTGCTGAAGAAAACATTGAGTTCCCTCACAAGGGATCACCGCTACAAAGCCCTGATCCAGGGATTGCAGGCAACCATCGTTACCCTGAAAAAATGTTTTCATACGGCAGTGATGCTGCAGCAGGCGGATGGTCCATTCAGAAAAAGAGTGGATGAAATAGTGAATACGCTCAATACAGGAGAGCTGTCAGCTTTGCTGAACACCAATATCTATTCCAGTATTTCCGTAAGCACCATTGCCGCACATGATTACCTGCTTCGCAATAAATACAACCAGCAGGTAAAGGATATACTTCAATTCATTTATGAGCTGGATGTGTATATCGCTGTGGGTACTGTGGCAGCGGAACGGGGATTCACATATGCCAGGGCGTTGCCTAAAAGTATGAACCTGCTTAAGGCTACAGACCTGAGGCATCCCTGCATAGACAGGGCAGTGGGCAACAATATAGAAATGCGCGAACGCAGCAATGTGATCTTTCTCACCGGCGCAAATATGGCCGGTAAGTCCACCTGGATGAAGAGCATCGGCATTGGCATGTACCTCGCCCATACGGGCTTTCCCGTAGCCGCCGCCAGCATGGAGTTTTCTGTTCGCGAAGGCATTTATTCCAGTATCAATGTGGCGGATAATATCGCGCTTGGCTACAGCCATTTCTATGCGGAAGTGGTACGTGTAAAGAATGCTGCCGACGCTACTGCTACCGGAAAGCACCTGTTGCTGATGTTCGATGAATTATTCAAAGGCACCAACGTAAAGGATGCCTACGATGGAACGCTGGCTGTAACGGAAGCCTTTTCTGAATACGTGAATTGCCTGTTCATTGTGAGCACGCATATCATTGAAGTGGGAGAGTCGCTGAAAGGCAGGAAGAATATCAGTTTCCAGTTTATGCCTACCACTATCCTGAACGGTGTTCCCCAGTATACCTACCGTTTACGTGAAGGCATTACGGAAGACCGGCAGGGTATGATGATCATCCGAAATGAAGGGATTCTTGAAATGATCGGTCATTAGTGACCGTTACCTTATCAATAAAATTGTATCACTCGTAATAAGATCTGCGATGAAAATAATCTTTAAAATAGCAAGGGCCGAACTCAGAACGTTGTTCTACTCACCCGTTGCCTGGATAGTGATGGTGGTGTTCTTTGTGATCGGCGCCACACAGTTTGTTGGTCCATTGGTGGATGGCGCCCGGGTACAGGAAGTATCCCAGAAGAATCAGCCCAACTGGGAAGGTTTCATGGGACCGCTGACGCTTAAAATATTCCTCGGTACATTAAAGCAGGTAGGGACCTATCTCTACCTTTTCATTCCGCTGATCACCATGGGATGTATCAGCAGGGAAGAGAATTCGGGTTCCATGAAACTGCTGAGCTCCTCTCCGGTAAGGATCAGGGAAATTGTGCTCGGAAAATACCTGGGCCTGCAGGCCTTCAACCTTGCATTGATGGGCGCACTTGCCCTGATGCTGCTCACCGGTTATTTCAGCATCCAGCATGCGGAATTGAAATGGTATCTCAGCATGCTGCTTGGATTCTTCCTGCTGGGCAGCGCTTACCTGGCGATCGGACTTTTCATTTCCTGTATCACCAGTTACCAGATAGTGGCTGCCATCGTTACATTCATGGTGTTCTTCCTGCTCAGTATCTGCGGCTCTTTATTGCAGGAGTATGATTTTATCAGGGACCTGACCTGGTTCCTGGCCATTGCCGGAAGAGCAGAGTCCATGATCGGCGGGTTGATCACTACCAGGGACCTGTGCTACTTCCTGCTGATCATCACACTTTTCCTCGGCTTCACCATCATCAAACTGAAGAGTAAACAGGAAACAAAGAAATGGACAGTGCCCGCGGGACGGAATATGGCATGGCTGGCCCTGATCCTGATGCTGGGGTATGCTACATCCAGACCAGGATATGTTGGTTACCTGGATGTTACCAGGAACAAGATCAATACCATCGATTCCGCCACACAGGCTGCCTTGAAAGAGCTGGATGGCTCACCTGTGACCGTTACCCTGTATGCAAACCTGCTGGGGTATAATTACCAGGCAGGCATGCCTTCTGCAAGGAATATCTATGTATGGCAGTTCTGGGATAAGTATGTCCGTTTTTATCCGAATATCAAACTCAAGTATGAATACTATTACGATATTCAAAAAGGTGACAGCCTGTTGTACAAAGGCTTCAAAGGGAAAAGCATCCATCATATTGCACGGCAGGTAGGAAGGGTGTTCAAAGTGAACCTGGCTGATTTCAGAAAGCCCGGTACCATCAACAGTATGGTAGACCTGAGCCGCGAGCCGTTGCGACTGATCATGGACATGCAGTATAAAGACAGTAAGGCACTGCTCCGCACATTCGATTTCATTATATGGCCCAAAGAACCGAATGTGTCTGCCTCTTTCAGAAAGCTGGCCAGGAAGGAAATGCCGAAAGTGAGTTTCCTGTCAGGGCATTATGAGCGCAGTCCATGGCGTAATGGAGAAAGGGAATATGGTAATCATGTCAACAATACCATTGAAGTGGAGGCCATGATCAACCATGGCATGGAAAGCGATACCATTTCCCTGGTGGATAAAGACATTCCTGCCAAAACAGACCTGCTGGTGGTGGCGGATCCAAGGTCTGCCCTGCAGGAATCCGAACAACAAAAAGTGATCCGTTACATCCAGGATGGCGGCAATGCCATCTTCTATGCCGAGCCAGGCAAACAACAGATGCTGAACCCCATTCTGCACACCATGGGCGTTGACCTGGAGCCTGGCATATTGCTGATGAACTACAGGAATGCGCTCGGCGATCAGTTTTTAACGCCAATGACCCCTGCTGCATATGGTATGGCAAGGACAGACGCCATGCAGGCTGCGTCTTTAAGCGGTATGCCGCCAACACCAACTGGGTTTGTTACTGCCTGTGTGCTGAATTACAAGGATACCAATGGCTTCAGGATAGAGCCCCTGTTTTCAGTTCCCGGGCGGGAGTCTGCCTGGATAGAGAAGGGAATCTATGTAGCCGATTCTGCAGCTTCCACTTTCAATGCTGCTGAAGGAGACCAGCGCAGGGATCATTACGTGATCGGCGTAAAGATCACACGTAAGATCAACAACAAAGAGCAAAGGATCGTGGTAATGGGTGAGTCGGACTTTATGAGCAGGGCGCGTGGAAACGGACAGGAAATAGAACTGGGCTTCTACAGCTGGCTGTTGTATAATGAATACCCTGTATATAAAACATTGAAATTTGCGCAGGATAAATTCCTTACCGTGAGCAAGAATGGCGCAAAACTGATGTGGTATGCATATGTATATGTGATTCCCGGGCTGATGCTGCTGACCGGGATCTTTATACTGGTAAGAAGAAAAAGAAAATAATGCATATAAACCGCTGAATCCTTATCCGGAATAGCCATGGATTGAAGAAAGAGGGATCGCTCAAAAGGCGGTCCTTTTTCATGCATACTGTTGATGTTATTTCTTGAATCCCGGCGGGTTGTCAATGAGTGAATCCTGCTTGCGAAAGGAATAATGGAATTTATACGGATCATCCGTTGCATTGAATTGCCCTCCGTCTCTAACCGTTGCTTTACCTGGTTTAAGAACGATGCTGTTGCTGTAATTAGGGTCTTCTGTTAAATCAAAAGTGTAGGTGACTTTTTCCAGTTTATGGTTTTCCGGCTTTACAAAACCGCCCCATTCATTGTTTTTTAAACTTTTTGGTTTGTTCCAGAATCCGGTGCTTCCTTTTTGGGGCGTGATGGTAAGCTGGTTGCCGTTTACGGTATAAGTACCGGTTTCATAAACAAAATATATTTCTATTGAATTGGATAGAAAGTTCTTTTTGCGAAAAGTGTAAGTGCCATCGGTTTTAAAACTGTATTCTTTTCTGAGGTATCCGGTGGTGTATTGTTGGTAGGCGCTTTGAAAAGTGCCGCAGGCATATACATTTCCTGCTGCATCTTTTGCAGTTGTCCTGGCAGATTCATTAGCTGTACTCCCGATGGTTCTGGCCCAGCCGAATATTGGTTGAGCATTTCCGGAAATCATAGTCGTCACAAGGATAAGAGTAAATACATACTTCATGGTGCCAGTAAAAATAATCGCGTAGGCTTTATAGTGGAGTTGGCTGAAGGGCTTCAGCCAAAATCAAGAAATGGGAGAAGGTTAGTAAAAAGCCGTACTAGCAGTTGAAAAGCAGGAGGAAACAAATGATGTTTAAATGTTTTGAGCGGAAATGTCTGATTATTTGATCTGTTTCATGTTTGACCTGTCTGTAAATCTTCAAAATCATTTCCATCTCCTGTGAGACCATAACCACAATGCAGGCGCTTTATGTATGCTTGCTTCCAGCATGCTGGTATAAGTTCTGGTGATATACCCATCAGTTGTATCGGCAGCATTTTCACAGATGCCCTGAATATTCAATTCCCAGGTATGATTGGGTTTTGAAGACAGCTCTGCATATTCAACAGAAGCTCCGAGCCGTTTGGCAAGTTGTTCCGCGCCGCTAAACATATGGGTTTGCTGATTCAGAAAATTCACGGGTATTCCGTTGTCGCTTCCGGGGTATTGATCGGCGACAAAGAGAATAATGGAATTGTTGGTCTTTTCTTTCAATAATGTTCTGAGAGCTTGCCCGGATTTGAGGAGTTGTACTCCGTACCTGGTTCTTCTGTTACGGACCAGGTAATCGGCCAGTGTATTCTTTAAAGGTTTATACAATGCCTGTACAGGAGCAGCTGTATATTGCGGGAGTTTGTTGAGCACTTCCCAATTCCCATAGTGCCCCAGTAAAAATATGGTGGGGCGCTTACGGTTGCTCAGGTCCATTATCTTATTTCTGGCAGACTGGTGGATCTCCAGCTTCGCTCTTGACGGGAATAAAGTTTCCCATACTATCCTGCCAAGATTCTTATAAAACTTTGCCGTACATACATGGATCTCTCTATAGGTGTAATCCGGAAAAGACCTTGAAAGGTTCTGGGTACATACACTTAAACGGTACTTGAACACTTTCCCTAAAACAAAACTTATCATATCCTGCACTTCTTTATCATTCTTTTTTCTTAAAACAGGCACCAAAGGTAACTGGTATCAGTCCGGATTGTCGATTTTTTATTTCCAGGCGTATAATTATTGCCAGGGATCTGTATTGCCAAAGTTTGCCTTTCAGTTAGTTTACGGAAATGTTTTTTTGACGAACAATGGTTTGCCATGGATGAAGGACGCTGCATTTAGTGTGGGCAACGGAGGTATGAGATTTGCCTGATTAGCTGTAAACTTTATAAAATGGGAAATGCTGTGAACATAAATAATAAAGAAATCCTGGAAAGGGCGAATGCCGCTGTGGCTGCCGGCGACAATGAAGGCTTTTTGTCTTTTTGTACAGACGATGTAAAATGGATATTTGTTGGTGACCAAACCTTAGAGGGAAAAGATGCAGTCAGACAATATATGGCAGCCACCTACCTGGAGCCACCGCGGTTCATGGTGGAAAACCTGATTGCCGGCGATGAGTTTGTAACGGCCATCGGTACCATCAGTATGAAGGATGCCGATGGAGAGATGGTGGATTATGCCTACTGCGATGTCTGGCGGTTCCGGGATGGAAAGATGGCCGAATTGAAGGCTTTCGTAATAAAGACAGGACCAAAGTGAAAACCCCGGGGAGATGATATCGGCTTTTAAGAGAGGTTTTTCCTCCCGGAATCATACCGGTAAACCGGATTGAGAAATTTATTCTAAGTTTGATATTTACACCTCTTTTATTTGGATAATAAAACTCATCATGAACGCGATCTGATCAGGCTTCTCAAACTGGGAGATGAAGCTGCCATGAAGGAGATTTTCCGGTTGTATTATCCCCGTCTTCATTATTTTTCTTCTAAGATCACCGGGAACCTGCAGCAGGCCGAGGATATTGTACAGGAAGCCCTGCTGAATTTCTGGCTGAATGTCAGTGGTAAGGATATTGTTCCTGAAAATATCCAGGCCTATCTCTACCGCATGGTACGGAACCGCTGCATCAATTACCTGGAAAGGCAGCAACTACTGGCGCAGAAAGAAGAATCGGTGATCAGGCATACGCAGGAACAATGGCAGCAGCAGATGGATGAACTGGCCCTCAGGGAAGAAGTTTACCATCGCGTGAGCAGTCAGTTCCACCACCTGACACCCGTACAGGTGCAGGTTGTACAGCTTCTTTATAACGAAGGACTGTCTGTAGCTGAAGCAGCAGAGCGGTTGAATACTACCGATAATAATATCAGGAATCATAAAGCCCGGGCTATCGAACGGCTGAGAAAAGTGCTGACTGGCGAGCTTTTCGTCTTCTTTATATACTTTTTTTCTATTTCCTGTGATGAAACGCCAAGCTCAACTGACATATATCTAAAGGACGCAGCCCATGGCAACTCCACAACATATTCTTCATATCATTCAGAAGCGGCTCAGCCGGCAGGAATTAACTGAGCAGGAGCGATCCGCATTAGAGCAGTGGTTCAGTGCTGCGGAGCGGGAAGGGCATTTTATGAGTGAAGGCCACTGGGAGCAGGGGCTTGCGGAATACCAGGCTTTCGTTTCCGATAAGAACAAGAATGATAAGGCACTACTACAATTCATGCAGGCTGCAGGCTTCAGGGACCAGCGTATTCCGGATCATGAAACAGTGTCAGCCTCCAGCGATGATACCGGCTCGGGTAACTATACACACCGGGTGCATTTCCTGCGGCGCTGGGGCGGATGGGCAGCCGCTGCCGTACTGATCATCGGAACAATTACCGCTATCCTCCTCACTAAAAACAAACCAATATCTGATCCTCAGCCCCTGTCTCAAACAACCGATTCCTCCAACATCATTCCGTTCAGAGAAAAAGCGGTGCTGACGCTGGCCGATGGTTCCATGATCACGCTGGACAGTGCCGCCAATGGGGCCATTGCCCGGCAGGGAAATGCCAGTATCATCAAACTCGCCGATGGAGCAGTGAGGTATGATGTGAAAGATAACCAACAAAGCGAAGCACTGCTCAATACCATTTCCACTCCCAAAGGAGGGCAATACCAGGTCAGCCTGCCGGATGGCAGTAAGGTCTGGCTCAATGCCGCCAGCAGCATCCGTTTCCCGGCAGCCTTCGGTGCTGAACGTACCGTGACGGTTACCGGTGAAGTGTACCTGGAAGTAGCGAGGAACAAATCAAAACCATTCATCGTTCATGCCAATGGCATGCAGGTGGAGGTGCTGGGCACCAGTTTCAATGTGAATGTATATGCTGATGAGCCTTCTTCCAAAGTGACACTGGTGGAGGGATCGATCAACGTGAATAATACCCGTCTGCAACCCGGACAGGCATTGATGAATGGAAAGATCATCACAGCCGATCTGGAGCAGGACCTTGCCTGGAAAAACGGAGCTTTCAATCTCAATAATAAAACACTTCCGGAACTGATGCGGCAGATCGGGCGTTGGTATGACCTGGAGATCATCTATGAAGGAGCTGTTCAGACAAGAACCTTCGAAGGTGAAATTGGAATGAACCTTAGCCTTGCACAATGTATCAGGGCGCTGGATAGAATGCAGATACACTGCAGGCTCGAAGGCAGAAAGCTGACAGTGTTACCCTGATAACCACCTTATCCTCCTCCTGTAATTCATTCATCACTTTAAAACCATTCACACTACAAAAAAAGATGTGATCAGCTGAATAAAAAACCGGGAATGTTAGCGCATCCCCGGCGGATAGTTCAGGTGATAAAAAATGTATTCTGAGCACAATTCTTAACTACCAAAACTGATGCAATTTATGCAAAAAACCATTTATGGTTGCAGGCTCTCTGTTACTGGCATCCAACAGCAAAATCCAGGTAGAGCGGCATACTATCTCTTAACCAAAAGTTTGCTGGTTATGAAACTGACTGTTTTTTTTCTTTTACTGGGGTTATTCACGGTTCAGGCCAAAGGCCTGTCGCAGCAAGTCACCTTCACCGGAAAGAATGTGAAGCTGCAGGAGGTCTTTCAGGCCATCAAAAAGCAGACGGGCTATTTTGTGGCGTATGAACGTGGAGCGCTGGACAAAACCAAACCGGTGTCTGTAAAAGCCGTCAATGAGCCGCTGACTGAATTTCTCCGTAAAATACTGGAAGGGCAGGGGCTGAGCTTCACCATCGAAAGTACTACCATCATCATTGCGCAGCAGCCTGCAAACAAGACCGGCAGTAATGAGCTGGCTTTACGTGAAGCAGATCTCCCATTCCCTGTCACAGGAACCGTTCGGGGGGCTGATGGCAGACGGTTATCCGGCGCCACTGTCCGGATCAAAGGCAGGCAACTATATACAACCACCAATGATGAAGGGGTATTCAATTTAACTGCTAACAGAGGTGATGTGTTGGTGGTGAGTTATGTTGGTTATGAGAACCAGGAAATCACCATCAGAAATGAAAGCAACCTGGTGATCACTATGCAGCAAAAAAATGCTTCCATCGATTCCGTTACTGTCTCCGTTGTTGTGAACACAGGTTACCAGCGAATTCTTCCGCAACAGGTAACAGGCGCTGTATCCCAGATCAGAACAAAAGCCTTTGAATCCCGTATCAGCACTGATTTTTTATCCGGGCTTCAAAACCGTTTGCCCGGTCTGCTGATCAATAACGATGTGCAATTCCAGGGAAACAATCTCTTCCAGATCCGGGGTATCTCTACCATGACGGGCAATCCCAAACCCCTGATAGTGGTGGATGGTTATCCAACGGACCTAGCCCTGACAGATGTCAATCCCAACGAAATAGAAACTGTTACTATTCTGAAAGATGCAGCTGCAGCGGCCATTTATGGTGTGCGTGCTTCCAATGGCGTGATCATCATCGACAGGAAGAAAGGAGTGGCGGGTAAACCGCAGTTCGCTTTCCGTTCCACTGTGAGTGTAAAGCCACACGAGAATTACAGCAGGTATCGTTATGAAAAAGATGGATCGGTTGCCATGAATTATTTCAGAGACCGGTGGATGGATGGTAATGATCCAAGCCTGGATTATTATGTTAATTCCGAAGTGACGGGGGAATTACCTTATCTGTCAGGCAATTCATCCGATGCGGCACTCAGCCTGCTGGTGGACAAATTCCTCGGAAAGATCAGCCAGCAGCAGATGGAGGAGGGATTATCTGAATTGTCAGCATATAATAATGCAAAGGATTATGAAAAGTATTTCCTGCGCACCGGCGTTACTCAGCAGTACAACCTGAATATCTCAGGTGGCAACAGTAACGCTATCTATTATCTCACCGGTAATTACCTGGGCAACCGTTTGAACCAGCAGAACAACCAGAATCATAAAGTTCAACTTTCTGGTCGCCTCAACCTGGCGATGAGCCCCAAACTGAGTTTTGAACTGTTGACAGATTACAATGAATCCAGCGGCAATACAGCTCCCATCCCTGATATCAACGATCTTTATGCTGATGAACGTTTTGTTGATCAGAACGGAGAAACGTTGCCGGTAGTAACAGGTTCTTCCAAAGTGGGCAGCCTCTTTACCAATGCAACCTTACCGATGGGCTTTTTAGACCAACGGCTGAGGCCTGTAACGGAAATGAATGAAGTGAATACCAAACTCCGCATAACGGATTACAGGATCACGGCCAATCTGAAATACAAAATAGGAGCTGGCTTTGATGTTATAATGGGCGGTATCTATGAAAGCTCTCTGACACAGCAGCGTCGATTTGCCAGTGAACATTCATCTCTCGCCAAAACGCTGATCAATAGATTTGTACAGCCGGCAGCAGGTTCAGCAGCGGCCATCTACCATCTTCCCAAAGGCGGCTACCTGCAGGAGCAGTATGGACAACTGAGAAGTTATACCACAAGAGCGCAATTGAATTATAATAAGACCATCGCATCTAATCATTCTGTGAATGCCATTCTTGGTGCGGAGATCAGGAAAGCTGTAACGGAGGGTTCCAAATCCGCCAGCTTCGGGTACAATGATCAAACACTTTTGCAATTACCCGTTGACTATAACAGATTGCTGAATTCAGGTACCCGTTATAATTACAGCTTCCTTTTCAACCCGGGGCTGAAATATGCTGATCTCTTCGGGCAGTCTTACAACGATGACCGCTTCTTGTCTGGTTATATGAATGCAGTGTATTCCTACAAGAGCCGTTATTCTTTGACAGGCAGTATCCGGATAGATCAGTCGAATCTATTCGGCACAGATCCTAAATACCGCTACAAGCCTTTATGGTCGCTTGGTGCAGCCTGGAATATCGACCGCGAGCATTTCATGCAGGCCGATTGGGTGAATATGCTGAAACTGCGTATTGCCCGTGGCTTCAACGGGAATATATCCAAGGCCAGCCTTCCGCAGGTGATCTCACAGTTCGGGTTGAACGATGTGCCGGTTACGCCGGAACCATCACTCATTCTTTTATCACCAGCCAACAGCGGCTTACGCTGGGAGCAAACAGACAACTTCAATGTGGGGCTGGACTTTACCATTTTCAGGAATATCACCGGTAATATCGATTACTACAGCAAGCGCAGTACGGATGTGCTGGGTAATATCGATATTGATCCATTCAAAGGTGTTACATCCGCACTGGTGAACCAGGCAAGCATCAGCAATAAAGGACTTGAGTTCACGCTGAATGCAGATTGGATGAGGCGAAAGAAATTCAACTGGAATACCGGACTGGTTGTATCCTACAATACCAGCAAGGTGCTGGAGGCTTATGTACCCCAGCTGAAAGATGGTTCAGTGTGGGATGGCTTCTCTCAAACCATTATTGCTTCTGCTGCCAAAGGATATATGAAAGGGCAGCCGGTAGGAAATATTTATACATACCGCTATGCAGGCATCAGCGATAATGGCAATGCATTGTATTATGATAGCAAGGACAATAAGGTGCAGCTGAACTCCCAGAATGATGAAGGTTTTGCTTCCCTGACAAGCAGGGGCACTTCCATTCCTACCACCAATCTTGGCCTGAGCAACAGGATCGATATCGGTAATTTCTATGTGTTCTGCATGATCAATTATTACGGAGGTTTTGTGGTGAGGCTTCCGATTCCCAGCGCAGCTGATCCCAGGCCCATTCAGGGTGCGGGCGATTACTGGAAGAAACAGGGAGATGAAACCAGTGTGAGCCTGCCCTCCGTGTTCTATATGAGTGTGTATGGTAGTTCACACCTGGCAAACTCTGACCGCTATGTTGTGAATGGCGGGTATTTATCTGTAAGCGATATCACTGTTTCTTACAACCTGAACAAGCTGGCGGCGATACAGAAAGCCGGGTTCAGCAATTTTGAGGTGAAGCTGCAGACGAGTAATATCTATACTGTCGGTTTTAACAGGGAGAAATACAGTGTGGCTACGGGCAGTTACCTCAAGCGCACTCTCACACCTACTTATACCATCGGACTTTTTACCAATTTCTAATGGAGCTTGTATCCAACAAAAAAGAAACGCATGAAAAAATATAAAAGCTGGCCTGTACTGTTGCTTTGCTTCACACTGGCCGCCTGCAATAAATACCTGGATGTAGCCCCTAAAGGAAAAACCACGCTGAATACAGTAGGGGATTTCGATCTCTGGCTAAGCAATCAGAAACTCTGTGAGATCAGTGGCATCCCACAGATCTGCTGGCTGACTGACCATGCTCAGAAGATCCCCTGGCAAGATGCCAGCATCGGGGAAAATGAACGGGCTTATCTGTGGATGGAACAACTGACAGATGCAACTACATCTCCCAGGATGTTATCGGGTGCTTATAATCATATCTATTATTTCAATACCGTACTGGAGCATATAGATGCTGCTTCCGGCGGCAGTGAGCAGCAGAAAAAGCAGTTAAAGGCGGAGGCCTTACTGGGCAGGGCCAACGAATATTTCTACCTGGTGAACCTGTACGGAAAGCCTTACGATGCGGCTACTGCGGCTAAAGACCTGGCAATTCCTTTTGTGAGTTCTTCAGATATCACCACTGCCACACCACCCAGGGCTACCGTACAGGAGATCTACGATCATATCATCAGTGATCTAAATGCAGCTGTTACGGATCTGCCGCAGGACAATGCCAGTAACCGTTTTCGCGGATCGGTGCATGCGGCATACAGTGTACTGGCGCGTACTTATTTCTATATGCGCAATTACAGCGAGGCTGCGAAATATGCAGCAATGGCCTTGCAGCGGCCGGGCGGCGCCTCTGTGACAGATTATAATGGTCTGATCAAAGGAACGTTTCCCAGGGATACCCGGATCAACGAAATGATCTATGCACGTGGCAGTGATCCGGAAGCCGGGTCCATGCTGGGATTTGCCGACAGCGCCTTTATCAAAACCTATTCACCCAAAGACCTGAGAACGGGCATGTTCTTTTACGGTGGCCAATACGGGTTTGGTGATTTTGATTATGAGAATGTGATTCCTTCTACCTACGTGCGTTTCGCAGCCTTCGGAAATGGTTATTATGATTCGGAAGTGGGTACTACCGTTGCTGAGATGAAACTGATGATCGCAGAGAATGCTGCCAGGAATAATCTTCCGGATGATGCGCTGCAGCAATTGAATGAGATCCGCATCAAGCGGTTTGCCCCGGCAGATTATCAGCCATTGAGTTCCTCCAGCCAGGAGCAAGTGCTGGACTGGGTGCTGCGCGAAAGACGTCATGAGATGCCGCTCAACGGGCTTCGCTGGTTTGATATGCGCCGGCTGGATATGGAAGGAAGAATGGCGGCAGTGAACCGCTATGATCAATTCGGGAAATTACTGGCAACGCTTCCACCGAAAAGCCCCAGGTATACTTTGCAGATACCATTATATGCTACCATTTTCAATCCTTATATGCCCATAACTCCTTAACGGGAATAAAATAATCCGAATGAATAAAAAATATTGTTCCACCATGGCATTTTGCCTGGTGATGGCCACTGCATTGGCTCAACAGAAGTTTATTATAAAAGGAAAACTCACAGTTGCGGAACCCAATTCAAAAGTATTCTTCTATCACAGGGAGAATGATGTTAATGTAACGGATTCTGCAGTTTTGAAGAACGGTGCCTTCAGTTTCAGCGGAACTATTTCAGGACCTGTAAAAGCTTCGCTTGAAATAAAAACGTCCAGACCAGTTCGTGGTTATGATGCATGGGATGGACAGCAGTTCTTTCTGGAAGCAGGAACTATCACAGTGGCCGGTAAGAAGATGAAAAGCGCCAGCATCATGGGAGGTCCCGCACAGTCCGATTTAAACAGGTTGAACACCAGGCTGAGACCGTTGGAAGCACAACGTGCTCCAATTACCGGCGAGCTGGTAAAAATGATGAAAGGTTCTGATACTGCGGGTCGCAGTATATTGTTCAAAAAGATGGATGTCATTAATACTGCGTGGACTGTGACCTTGGATAGTTTTATCAGGACCAATCCCAACTCTTATGTGAGTCTGGATCTGCTGCTGGAGAGACAGACACATATACAGCCTGATAGTTTTGAGCCTTTGTTTGAAGGGCTTTCAGCTTCATTGAAAAATTCAGCCGCAGGATTGAAGCTGCGCGAAGCGCTCAGGATCGCAAAGCTAACTGATATTGGTAAACCGATCATCGATTTCACACAGCAGACCATCGATGGAAAATCATTTACGCTTTCTTCCCTGCGGGGCAAGTTTGTGCTGGTTGATTTCTGGGCAAGCTGGTGCGGTCCCTGCCGGGCGCAGAACCCGATGATCCTGCAGGCGTATAAAGCATTCAAAGAAAAGAATTTTGAGATAGTGGCCATTTCGCTGGATGATAAGAAAGAGCCCTGGCTGCGCGCCGTTGAGCAGGATGCCATGCCCTGGATCCAGGTGAGTGATCTGAAAGGGTTTAAGAACGAAGTAGCAGCAACTTATGGGATCAAAGCCATCCCCCGCAATTTCCTCATAGATCCCAACGGCATCATCATTGCCAAAAATATTGAAGGGGAAGATCTGGAGAAGAAGCTGGAAGAGGTGCTGCATTAATATAATGGAGAAGGAAAGAAGACATGTAAAGCATAAATCAGCATTTACACTTTAGCGGAAAAAAAGAAAACTGTGTTTCTATTCATTGGAAACACAGTTTTCCCGCTCATTTAGGAATTTTCCTTAGTTTGCGGGGAACTATTCACAACAAACCCCGATTTGTCCGGCCCCTTACCATATCATGAAGAGGACTTGCTCCCTTTGATTGCAAACGCTGACCGGCAGGCTTTCGCATTTTTCTATAAAAAGATGTTTCCCTCCCTTTTCCATCTTTCCTTTCAGTTGCTGAACAATAAAGCTGAAGCCGAAGACATTGTAGCCGACACTTTTATCAAATTCTGGAAATCCCGCCAGCAATTCACTTCCCTTCCTGAAACAGCCTCCTGGCTCAGGCGCACCACTAAAAATGCCACTCTTGATCTGCTGAAGCACAGATCAGTAATAAGCCGGAATGAAACTGAAATAGCCGCACATACTTACCCGCAGGCAGACTTTACCGCAGCCGACATCTATGCGGAGCTATTGCAGGAGATCTACCACCAGATAGAACAACTGCCCCCCCGGGGAAAAGAGATCTTCAAACTCAGGTATATCGATGGGTTCAGCAATGAAGAGATCGCTCAGAAACTGGGCATCAATAACCAGTCTGTACGGGACCACCTGGCCCGTTCCCTCAAGACACTCCGCATGGAAATCCTTAAAAAGGAAAATCTTTTTTCTTTTTTCCTGGTTTTCATCAATACAAAATGATCCCACTGTCGTTTTACATTATCAACCATGAATACTACACAATTCGATAGTATCGTATCGCTGCTTAAAAAACGCCTGCAGGGGCCATTGACCACTGAAGAAACAGTGCAGTTGGAGCAATGGCTTGCCGAAGCTGAAGAGAACAGGAGCATGCTTCAGAAACTGGATGACCCTGCGGTGATTGCCCGGGAAATGCAGTTGATAACCGGGGCAGGGGAGAGCATCTATGCCAAAATACAGGAACAGATCCCTGAGCTGGCGGGGCCCGTAGCTGATGAAGCTGCTCCACGGATCCCATTCCTGCGCAGGGGCTTTATGAGATATGCTGCTGCGGCGGTGGTAGTATTGGGAATAGGAACATATATATGGCTGAACCGTAGTGAAGGCCCAACTCCTCACCAGGTAGTATCAGCAACCACTGATTCCACCATTACCCCTGGCAGATCCGGCGCCATCCTCACTTTGGCGGACGGCTCGCAGGTTGTGCTGGACAGTTTGAATAATGGCTCACTGGCACAGCAGAACGGTTCAGAAGTGATCATGCAGGATGGCCGCCTTGTTTATGATCCTGCAGCAGCGGGCAAAACAGAGGTGCTCTATAATACCATGACCACTCCAAGAGGAAGACAATTCGAGATCACGCTTCCTGATGGTTCCCATGTATGGCTCAATGCAGCCAGCTCCATCCGTTATCCCACCGCGTTCACCGGTACTATAAGAAAAGTTGAACTGGATGGCGAAGCTTATTTTGAAGTAGTGAAGAATGCGAAGCAGCCCTTCATTGTAGATGCACGGAAAAAATCTGAAATAGAAGTACTGGGAACCAGTTTCAATGTAAGTGCCTACAAGAATGATAGAAGCCTCAACACTACTTTGATCGATGGCTCCGTAAAAGTGAACGGTACCGTCATCAGACCCGGGCAGCAAGCCCAGGTAACAGATATGGTGCGGGTTGTAAACAATGCAGATACGGATAAGGTGATGGCCTGGCAACGCGGCTTCTTCAATTTTGAAGGCGCTTCACTGGAAGAAGTGATGAAGCAGATCGAACGCTGGTATGATATTGAAGTAGTATATGCCGATGGAATTCCTGCAATAGAATTTGGTGGGGAGTTTACCCGGAATATGTCGCTCAGCGGTGTGCTGATAGCCCTTGAGAAAGCAGGGATCCGGTACAAACTGGAAGGAAGAAGACTGATAGTGCTGCCTGAATAAATACATTAATACCACCTGCCTGGATAAACATCTGAACCTTTCCTCATTGATACTTAGAGCCGGTGCAATTCCGGCAACCATTAAACTTTCCTGATGATTTTTTACCGGGGCCAATAAAAAGCCGGAAGTGTTTGTACCACTCCCGGCAGCAAGTTTCATTGGCTTCAACATGGCGCTTATTCCTTATTGTTCACCAACCAAAACTCCGACTAAAGGTATGCAAAAAATTGCTTCCGGGTCCGGATCCTGTCCGCTTATGCCTTTCGGCCAGCGGGGAAGACTGAGCCCCTTCACCAAAATTCTGCTGGTTATGAAATTAACCGCCCTGCTTATGACCGTTCTTTTCCTGCAGGTACATGCTGCTGGAACTGCACAAAATGTAACGATCTCAGGAAAGGAGATCCCGCTGAAGACCGTATTCACGGCCATCAAACAACAAACAGGTTATGGCATCTTCTACAATAAGGAGATCCTCAACAACACAAAGCCTGTAACACTCTCGGCTTACAATATGCCATTGCAGGAATTGCTGCAACTGGTGTTCAGAGACCAGCCGGTGAGTTTTACCATCCAGGAAAAGACCATCATTCTTTCGCAACGGGAAGTTGCACCGGTTGTTTTTGAAAGACTGATCGTGGATGCGCCTTCCGTGAGGGGGGTGATCAGGGATATGAGTGATCAGGCCCTGGTCAATGTGAGCATCCGGATCAGGGGCACCCAAAAAGGCGTCACCTCCGGCTCAAGCGGAAACTTCTCCATTGAAGTGAAGGATGGAGAAATCCTGGATATATCCGCTGTAGGCTTTGCACCACTTGCTATAAAACTGAACGGAGATCAGTTCCAGGTTGTACCACTGGAAAGATCCGTTACACGCAATATGCAGCCAGACAGTACCGGTAAAATACCTGCCAGTCAACTGTTGGGCGCTAATAAAGAAGGCCTTTTCATCATGATGGCACGCTCCACTTCACAACTGGATGAAGTGGTGATCATTCCTTACGGGCAAACCTCCAAACGTTTTGCCACCGGTAACATCACCAGTATCAAAGCGAAAGATATAGAAAGACAACCTGTGATGAACGTGTTACAGGCGCTGGAAGGAAAGGTGCCCGGCATGACCATCACCAGCCTGTCCGGTAACTCCGCTGCGCCCGTAAAAGTTGAGATCAGGGGAAGAAGCTCCATCAATCCCGGTGCACTGGTTGAGCCGCTCTATATCATCAATGGCGTTCCGCTCACCACGCTCGAGATCGGACCATACACTAAAAGAGGTGATGTATCTACCGGCTCTATCCAGAGCGGCCTGGTGAACACGCCAGGAGAAAGTCCGCTGTTATTCCTCAATCCAAGAGACATCGAGAGTGTTGAGGTAATGAAAGATGCAGATGCTACCGCCATCTATGGTTCCCGCGGCGCCAATGGTGTGATACTCATCACTACCAAAAAAGCAAAGACGGGCCCCACTCGTTTCAATATGACCATCAACAATGGCGTGACCATGATGCCGAGAAGAATGAAATTGATGAACACGGAAGAATACCTGGCCGTGCGCAGGGAAGCATACCGTAACGACAGGCTGGAGCCTGAAAAAATACTGGCGCCTGATCTTACCATCTGGGACCAGACAAGGTATACCGACTGGCAGCGTGAACTCATCGGTACCGGCAACCTGCTTACCCTGAACGCCCGTTTATCCGGTGGTGTGGCTGGTACTTCCTATAGCCTGTCAGCCAACTACCGTACCCGGAAGGAGATCATGAACAATGGCGGCAAGAATAATGTAGGCGGCCTGCAATTGAACATCAATCATACCGGTCTCAATCAAAAGCTCTCTGTGGATGTGTCCAGCACTTTGAGCCTCTCCGAAATCAATGCATACAGGGTGAGTGAGGTTTCATTCCTTCCTCCCAATGCACCTGCCATCTACGATGAAAATGGTGATTTTAAATGGGAACTCTGGAGAGGACAGTTCGGGACTAATTTCCCGCTGGCTGGACTGAAAAGACCAAGCGAAAGCAAAACCACTTATCTGAATACGTCCGTGAATATCCGATATGAACTTTTCAGGGGGCTTACTGCTTCTACTATTGTAGGGTACAATGTAACGCAGAATAACAATGCCACGTACTCGCCACAGGCATCGATGGACCCTGCATTTTTCGCTATGAGCCAGGCGTATTATGGGAATTCGAACAACAACAACTGGATCGTGGAACCGCAGTTGCAATACACCGCACTTTTCGGCAAAGGCAACCTGAGTGTTATCCTGGGCGCCAATGCCTCCCGTGCGTTTGCCAAAAGCCTCACCACACTGGCCATGGGCTTTCCTAACGACAATATGATGAAGAGTGTGAACAATGCATTGATCAAGGAACCCAGAGATGCATGGGGCGAATATAAACAACACGGTGTGTACAGCATCATCAATTTCCGCTGGGACAATAAATATATTCTTAACCTCAGTGCCAGAAGGGATGGTTCTTCCAGGTTCGGTCCAGGCAGCCAGTTCGGGAATTTCGGATCGGTAGGACTTTCATGGATCGCGTCTGAAGAAAAATGGATACAGAACTTCCTGCCTGATTTTGTGAGCTTCCTCAAATTTCGTGGCAGTTATGGGGTAACCGGAAAGGATGCAGGTGAGGATTATGGTTATATCACGCGCTGGGCAAGCTCTTACGACCTCAATGGTTACGACAGGATATATGATTACAATGGGGGCCGTGGTTTCAGTATAGCCAGGTCCATCAACCCGGAATATGGCTGGGAGTCTGCCAACAAACTGGAACTGGCTTCCACCATCTCTTTCTTCAAAGACAGGCTGAGCGTTGATCTGTCGTGGTACCGGAACCGCATCGGTAATCAGATCACGCCTGTGAACACTCCTTCATATACCGGCTGGCCTTCAGTAACGGCTAACTGGGATGCAGTAGTTCAGAATTCCGGGCTGGAACTGAACGTCACCGGTCGCGTATTGAATACCAAAGACTGGACTGTTTCCGTGAATGCCAATTTCAGCAGGAACCGTAACAAGCTGCATTCCTATCCCGGGCTCGAATACTCATCATATGCTTCCACTTACAAGGTGGGTAAACCACTGACCACAAGCTACCTGTTCCGCTATACGGGTATTGATCCGCTAACCGGCAGTTACACTTTTGAAGACCGCAACAAAGATGGATGGGTTTCGCAGGGCTTCGGACAAGTACCGGTTAATGAGGAAGACGACAGGTACATCGAGTTCGACCGCGCCATCAGATGGCAGGGCGGATTTGGCGCCACTGCTAATTATAAGAACTTCTCCCTCTACCTGAATTTCGTTTACAAGAAACAGCCCGCGCAGGATCCCTTCCTCAACCTGATGGTAGGTACTATGGTGAATTTTGAAATGCCTGATGAAATTAAGAACAACCACTGGCAGCAACCCGGAGACCAGGCTATTTATCCGAGGTACACTACAGGCGGTATCCTCGGTCCGTTTTCCAATTCCGATGGGGCCTGGGTAGATGGTTCTTACCTGCGGTTGAATACACTCAGCATCAGTTATGACCTGCCGGCCAGGTGGATGAAAAAGATAAAAATGAATGGATGCAGGTTCTCTGCAGATACGCAGAACCTGTTCGTGATCTCTTCTTACAAAGGCATCGATCCGGAAGTGCAGAGCCTGCTGGGTGCAACGCCATTGTCAAGAGTCATCAGCACATCCCTCACCTTTAACTTCTAAAAAACGGTAATATGTATACGAAAAGAATTATAACCCCTGTACTCTTCATCATATTGCCGGCGGTATTGCTCATCAGTTGTAAGAAACTGGTTGAGATCGACGGACCGGTGGATACCATCACCACCAAACAGATATTTGCCAGCAATAAAGAAGCTGAATGGGCTGTGACAGGTTTGTACAGCAAACTGATCAATGGTTTTTTCAGCGGAAACTATACCGTAGTGGCTGAAGCGAATTATTCTTCGGGGCTATGCACCATCCTGGGCGGTTTGTCATCCGACGATCTGCAACCTCCTGCGAACACCGTGGACTACAGGTTCGTGAGCACCAATAATCTCAATATTTTCCAGGCCGGCATCACGGTGCCTCTCTGGACCACGGCGTACAAATCTATCTTTGATGCCAACGCCATCATAGAAGGAATAGCAGCATCGGAAGGGCAATACCTGACAGACAGCGCCCGCAGGCAGCTCACCGGGGAAGCGCTCTCCATCCGTGCCTTTGCCTATTTCTACCTGGTGAACTTTTATGGCGGATTGCCGCTGGCACTCTCTCCCGATTTCAACAAAACGGCCAGCCTTAGCCGCAGTCCGGTGAACAAAGTGTACGAACAGATCACCGCCGATCTGAAACAGGCCATCCCTTTGTTGCAAACGGATTATGCCGCCGGTAAATCGGAGCGCGTTCGTATCAACAGGTGGTTTGCCGAAGCCTTGCTCGCGAGGGTCAGCCTCTATTCCGGCGATTACCAGCAGGCCATCACCAGCGCCGGTGCTGTAATAGGTCATACGCAGTTGTATTCTCTGGAAGACCCGGCCAACGCTTTCTTCAACACCAGCAAAGAAGCCATCCTGCAACTGAAGCAAACTTTTGAAAGTGGGTATGGTTATGCCACTCCGGAAGGATACCGTATCAGAACCACGTTTACATTGCCTGAGAGCCTGATAAACAGCTTCGAGGCAAATGATAAAAGGAAGATATCCTGGACACGCTTTGAGAATAATAACTGGTATCCCGACAAATACAAACTCGGGCCATACAATGCGTATAACAACATGAATGAATATTATGTGGTGATGCGCCTGTCTGAGCTCTACCTGATCCGTGCAGAAGCCAGCATGCTGCTCTCTGCATCCAATACCACCAGCGCCATCAATGATCTGAATGAACTGAGAGGAAGGTCCAATGCCACGCTGTTTCCTGATGACCTTACGGCTGCGCAGGTAACGGAAGCTATTGCCAGCGAGCGCCGGCGGGAGTTATTCGCGGAATGGGGTCATCGCTGGCTGGATCTGAAACGTACGGGTAAGGCCACGGAAGTGCTTTCTGCAATTTCATACAAACAGCCATGGAAGGGAGATTACCAGTTGCTTTACCCCATCCCGGTAAATGATCTCAGGGACAACCCGAACCTGAAACAGAACGAAGGGTATACCAACCTGTAAACAACTCCATCGTTAAAAAAAAGAAACTATGAAAGTAATATTCATACATCACCTCAAACACAGGCAGTGTTTCATTTTACTGCTGCTTGCTGTAGTACTGATGAGCGCCTGTACCAAACAGAAAACACCGGAAGGAAATCCGGCCACTATATTTTTATTCAATGCCCTCGAGAACGGTACAATGGTAAGAGCAAATCTCTCAGGCAGTCATCCCATCAAATACATCACGGCATTGCCGCTGCAGGCCCGTAACTATAGTAAGGTTTATTCGGATCTGGCCGTTCAGCCCGTTGCCTTCTTTGCATCGGCTGACACGATGCCCGCTGATGCGCCTGTCTGGAGTGGTGATCTGCCTTTGGAGAGAGGGAAGATCTACAGCCTCTTCATTGTGAACGGATCGAATAAAGGGGAACATGTTTTCCAGGAGGAAAATGTTCCCGGCTTCAAAGCAGACAGTGTTACCTACATGCGCTTCGCAAATATGGGCAATGGACCTGCAATCAGCGTGAACATCAAAGGGCAGCCCAATGGCTCACTGGTGAACGGTCTTAACTTCAAGGGGATTTCATCTTATGCAGAAATTCCTATGAACAGTACTGTCAACAATATTACGTATCAGGTGCGAAATGCGGCCACCGGTGATCTGATAGCGGAACATACCACCATTGATATGAACCTCTATATCAATGGCAATTCCTACCTGCACAGGGCTATCACACTGGTGCTTACCGGCAAACCCGGGGGAACAGGCCAGGATATGCAGCGGCTCACCCCCGTTTCTTACCAGTAACAATAACCCATAACCGATTTCATAAAGAACAGATCCATATGAGTACATTATTAAAAGTAGAAAACCTTTCCCACCGGTACTCCGCCTCCTGGGCCATCAGGGATATCAATATCGAGATCAACCAGCGCGGTGTGGTAGGTTTGCTCGGCTCCAACGGAGCCGGCAAATCCACCACTATGAATATCATTTGTGGCGTGCTGAACCAGACTGAAGGAGAAGTATATGTGAACGGCATCAATAAAAGAGAGGATCCCAGGGGCGCTAAAAGGCAACTGGGGTTCCTTCCCCAAACACCGCCGCTGTACGCGGACTTCACCGTGAATGAGTACCTTACCTATGCGGCCACACTTCGTTTCATTGAAAAGACCAGCATTAAAAAAGCGGTGGACGAAGCCATGGATAAAACTGGCATTACCCATTTCAGTTCAAGGCTGATCAAAAATCTCTCCGGTGGTTACAAGCAGCGGGTAGGTATTGCGCAGGCCATCATCCATAAACCAGCCATGGTAATACTGGATGAGCCCACCAACGGACTCGATCCCAACCAGGTGATAGAAGCGAGAAAACTCATCCGCGAGATCGCCACTGACCACCTGGTTCTGCTGAGCTCTCACGTACTGAGCGAGATCAACCTGCTTTGCCGGGAGATCATCATGATCGAAGGTGGAAGAATTGTGTTCGCTGATTCCATGGATGCATTCAACAGCTATGCACAACCGCAAACCGTATTGGTGAAAATGGATAATATGCCCGCAACAGCTGAACTGCTGAAGATCCCCGGCATCACCAAAGCAGAGATCCTTACAGATAACTCCTGCCGCCTGTATTTCAGCGGCAGTTCCGGCATCACGCAGAAAATAATCCTCGCCAGTATTGAAAACAACTGGGCCCTGACAGAGATCAGCCTTGAGAAGTCGCTGCTCGACGATGTTTTCAAACAATTGTCTCACCACTCACAACAATAAATTTCCATGTATATCATATTTAAAGTGGCGCAGGCGGAACTGCGCAACCTCTTCTATTCCCCTATCGCATGGTTGCTGACCGTAGTATTCTTTGTATTGTGCGGTTTTCAGTTTGTGTCACCTATCGAAAACTTCTCCCGTATACAACATGTAATGCTGGATTCCGATCCCAGCTGGCATGGCTTTGACGTAGGGCTGAGCTGGGATCTTTTTGCCGGCAGCTATGGCCAGATGATCGATAAACTCTATCTCTTCATTCCCCTGCTTACGATGGGTATCATCAACCGGGAAATGCAGAGTGGTTCCATCAAACTGCTTTACTCCAGTCCCATCCGCACACGCGATATCGTTTTCGGAAAATACCTGGCATTGGTAGTATTCAATTGCGTATTGCTGCTTTGCGTGGGAATACTCCTTTTCACCGGTTATTTTTCCATCCTCAATCCGGAGTGGAAATGGTTCCTGTCCGCTATGTTTGCCATTTTTCTGCTGGCCAACACCTATGCAGCGATCGGGCTCTTCATTTCCGCCCTCACCAATTACCAGATAGTGGCCGGTATCATCACCTTTGTGGTGTTCTTTATCCTGTACGCTATTCAGGGGCTCTGGCAACAGTATGATTTTATAAGGGACCTCACCTGGTTCCTTTCTATTTCAGGAAGAACGGGAAGTATATTATATGGCCTTATCACCACACGCGATATTGCTTACTTCATCCTGATCACTGCGCTCTTCCTGGCCTTTGCCCTGATAAAACTGAAGAGTACACAGGAGTCGAAGCACTGGCGCGTTTCTTTTTTCCGGTACCTGGGCTGTTTTATGGTGGTGCTTGCATTGGGGTATTTAAGTTCACGCCCGGGATACATCGGCTACCTGGATATCACCGAAAGGAAACTCAATACCCTGCATCCGGCAACACAGGAAGTAGTGAAGGAACTGGATGGTTCTCCCATTACCGTAACCCTGTATACCAACCTGGTGGGAAAGAACCTGAGAGCGGGGATGCCCGATGCACGCAATAATTACGTATGGAATTTCTGGGATAAGATCGTGAGATTCTATCCTAATGTCGATCTGAAATATGAGTATTACTATGATGTAAAGGATGGAGACAGTTCCCTGATGAATTATTTCCGTGTAAAAGACCTGGATTCGGGAGCGGCCAAGTTTGCGGAATACGCAGGAGTGGATTTCTCCTTTTTCCAGAAACCGGCTGACATGAGAAAGAAGATAGACCTGAGCGGAGAGGATTACGGACTGGTAATGCAGGTGGAATACAAAGGAAAGAAGGAATTTCTCCGGACTTTCCCGGATGCGGAAATATGGCCGAGCGAGAACCATGTTTCGGGCACCATCAGAAGACTGACCCGCAGCGCGGTACCGGAAGTGGTATTCACCACAGGCCATTACGAAAGAAACCCGTATAAAGGAGGGGAGCGTGAATATGCAGGACATACCACTGATAAAGGTACCCGGCTGTCTCTGATCAACAAAGGTGTGAACATCGATACTGTTTCCCTGTTGCATAATGATATTCCTTCCAAAACAGATATCCTGGTAGTGGCAGATCCCAAGTCGGCATTTGAGCCCGCCGAACAAAACAGGATCATCAACTGGCTGCAACAGGGCAGGGACGCTGTATTCTATGCTGAGCCTGGTAAACAGGAAATCCTGCAGCCTATCCTTCAAACCATTGGTGTAACTGCAGAAAAGGGAATGATCGTTACCCTCAATAAACAGGAAATGCCGCATTATTTTTCTGGTATCCTTACAGATACTGCCATCTGGCTGGCAAAAGAAGATCCATTGTTCATGGTACAGAATGGAGCGGATATGCAGTTAGTGGTTAACAACGTAGGCAGTGTGAACCTGAACTACGAGGCCATCGATGGTTTTCATATTGAACCGATCCTCAACCTGCCGGGCAGGAAAGACAGATGGATAGAGAAGGGCATCCTGGTGGTGGATTCCGCAGCACCGGTCTTTTCAGCGGAAGAAGGCGATGTTAAACTGGACAGGTATATCACGGGCATCAAGATGTACAGGCAGATCAATGGCAGGGAACAAAGGATCATCGTTTCCGGTGATGCGGACTTCATGAGCAACCAGCGTGCTTTTGGAGGCTCCCTTTTCAATGCCGGCTACAGTTGGATCATGAGGAATGAATACCCGGTGTATCATCCGAAGCCTGTTCCCAAAGACAACTTCATGACCGTGAGTAAAGAAACCGGGAAGATCCTGAAACCCATATTCATTTACATTATTCCGTCCATTATAATGCTTACGGGCATCATCCTGCTGATCCGCAGGAAGCGCAAATAAAAAAGAGAGATATGCTATTACACACAGATGAACAAACCATCGAAGATCTCCGGTTATTCTCCAAACGCGATCAGCCTGGCATCTACGATATCTATAACAACACCTCAACCCGTGGAGGCGAAGCAGTGCTGGAGCAAATGTTCCGGCACCCGCTCGCCGACCGTGATGCCATCATGCGCAGGGCAAGAATACTGAGCGCATTTGCTGCCTCCGGTGCAAAATTCCCTTTCCAGGGAGGTATGCTGGATACGGTGGAAAAATATATGTCGCAGGCCAATGAGCAAACAGATGGCCATAAACCTGTGATGGGAGAAAAAGAGATCAGCAACGGCGTCAGCGGAGTGATTACCCTGATGCATTCCGTGAAGTCATTTACAGAAGATGGGGAGATCAGGAATATACCTGAGCTCTCCGCCGAAAGGAAGCTGATCATTGAATTGCTCGCCGATCCTGTGTTCACACCGGTTTTTAATGAGAAACCGGATAATAAACTTTCATTTGGAGCAGTTACCGCTTATGACCTGCTGTTCCGTAACAGGGAGCGTGCAAAACTGAAGCAGATCCTGGATTTTATTTACGATATGGATGTGTATATGTCCGTAGCAACGGTTGCCAGTCAGCGGAAATTCGTATTCCCGTCGGCACACCCTAAAAGAACAGGCATTCTGAAACTGGAAGGTGTTTATCACCCGGAACTGAAGAAGCCTGTGCCCAATAGTTTGACCATGGATCATCGTAAAACAGTGGTGTTCCTTACAGGTGCAAACATGGCGGGTAAATCCACTTTCCTGCGCAGTTTCAGTACAGCGCTCTACATCGCGCATATGGGGTTCCCTGTAGCGGCCAGTGCGATGGAATTTTCCGTGATGGATGGTCTGTATACTACTATCAACCTGCCTGATAACTTAGGCATTGGTGCCAGCCATTTCTATGCGGAAGTATTACGGGTAAAAAAGATGGCTGCAGAACTGAGTCTGGGCAGGTCTCTCTTTGTGTTATTCGATGAATTGTTCCGCGGTACCAATGTAAAGGACGCACATGAAGGAACCGTGGCTATCACGCATGCATTTGCGGGAAGGAAGGACAGCATGTTCATCATTTCGTCCCATATCGTGGAAGCCGGTGATGCCCTGCGGCAGAAACCCAATATAGGTTTCCATTACCTGCCAACCCGCATGAACGGCACCACGCCCGAGTACACGTATACATTGGAAGAAGGCATCACTGATGATCGCCATGGCATGATCATCATCAGGAATGAAGGCATCCTGGAAACATTGAAAAACGGTAAGAAAGCGTAAACCGCAGCGTGTGCACACTTTGATAAAAATCAGACTATGAGTTTCAATATAGACAGGCAATCCCAGGAAGAATTGAACCTGCCCGGAAAATTCCGGCAGGGTTCCGTGTACAATCTCTTCAATACCGTGAAAACGCGCGGTGGAGAACAGTTGCTGGATGAACTGTTCAAAAAACCTCTCACGGATGAAACCAGCATCAATGACCGAACTGCTATCTTCCGGTTCTTCCAGGAGGCCCGGTTGAGCTTCCCTTTTGATGTGCAGCAGTACACGCTGATGCGTGAGTTCTGTGATGCAGGCAACGGAAGCGGATTACCCGCTACTTACTTCAATACTATATTGAAGAAATCACTTTCCGTGATCACGCGCGATGAACGTTATAAGGCCATCATCCAGGGCTTGCAGGCCACCATCGTTACCTTGAAAAAATGTTATGGCTTCGTGATCACCCTGCATTCCTTAGGCGGACCATTTGCTGAACGCGTGAGTGCTATCAAAAAGATCCTCGATTCGCCTGAATTGCAGGACCTGCTGAACATAGATATCTATCGCAGCATTTCTCTGGGGTCCATTGCCCGTTATGATCACCTGCTGCGCAACAGCCAGAACAATAATATCAATGAGATTATCAGATTCATTGCAGAAGCCGATGTGTACATAGCAGTGGGTAATGTGGCCGCCAGCAGGGGCTTCACCTATGCGAAAGCATTGCCGCGCACTGCCAACTGTTTCCATGCTATCGATCTTAAACATCCCTGCATCAGCAATGCTGTGGGCAATGACCTTGACATGAAAGCCGGCAGCAATATGATCTTCCTTACGGGAGCCAATATGGCTGGCAAATCCACCTGGATGAAATCGATCGGCATTGGTATGTACCTGGCGCATATAGGGTTTCCCGTGGCTGCGAAGCAGATGGAATTTTCCATTAGAGAAGGCATTTATTCCAGCATCAACGTAGCTGATAATATCGGGCTTGGTTACAGCCACTTTTATGCAGAAGTGGTGCGGGTGAAAAACGCGGCAGATGCCACAGCCACGGGCAAGCACCTGCTGCTGATGTTTGATGAGCTTTTCAAAGGCACCAATGTAAAGGATGCTTATGATGGCACACTGGCAGTTACGGAAGCATTCGCTGAATATAAGAACTGTCTGTTCATTGTTAGTACCCATATCATTGAGGTAGGAGAGGTGTTAATGAACTTGAGTAATGTTCAGCTCACCTATATGCCTACTGTGATGAAAGGGGCGGTTCCTCAATACACTTATAAACTGAAACGCGGTATTACGGAAGACAGACAGGGTATGATGATCATCCGTAATGAAGGCATCCTGGAGCTAATCAATAATTAAAAAGCCATGAATACTATATTCAAATTCAGTTTTGGTGCAGCGTTGCTTTCTATGGCAATGACTGTATCGGCACAAGACAAAAGCTTCACCAAATTCTCTAAACAGGATCTGATCGATGATATGAAGTTAGCGATGGAAATCCTGAAAAAGCAACACCCCAATCCTTATAAGTTCATCGACTCTGTTTCTTATCAGAGAAAATCGGATTCTCTGCTGCGGAAAATGGAAGAGCAGTCTGATGTATTTGCCTGCAACCAGTATTCGCCTTTAGGCCTGCTGCGCGACGTTCACACTAATCTTGCTTATTCTGATGAGAGCAGCCGGGATATGTACAGTAAGATAAGATTTCTTCCCTTTCCTGTGATCATTGAAAGGGATAAGATGCTGGTGAATGCAAAAGGACTGCAACTGCCTTTCGGTTCAGAGATCATCAGTATAAACGGGCTCAAAACAGAAGAACTGATCCGTTTCGCCACCAATCTCAGTTACAGCGATGGCTGGATCAATACCGGAAACGACAGGAGTTATGCTGATTTTCAGACCCGTTTCAGCCTGCGAAATGTACAACAGGAAAATCATGAGGTTAGTTTCCTGGCTCCCGGCAGCAAGAATATAAAGAAAGTAACTATGCCTTCAGCCACACCTTCGCAGGCGTTCAATTCAGGCAGGCAGTCGATAATGCCTTTGAACCAGCTGCAAAGGGCGCATTTCATTTACAGCGATTTTCAACCGGCAACGCAGACTGGTATCCTTACCGTCAATTCCTTCAATCTGCAGGAAGCTTATGCTTACAAGGAGTTCAGCGAGTTCTTCAAAGAACTGAACAAGCTGAAGTATAAAAATGTGATCATCGATATCCGCAGCAATGGTGGCGGTAATCCTGCTATCTCTGCACTGCTGTATTCATTCCTCTCGGATAAGTCTTTCCGGAATGAATATAACTACCGTACACGCACCATCGATATGAGCTATGCTGAATATGCGGTAGCGCAGGGCAGGAGGATGAGCGAGGAAGATATCAGCAATAACAGGAATTTCCTGTATCAGCGTTTTGATAAAGACAGTACTTCCGGATTCTACATCGGCAATGCGCGACTTAAAGAAGGACAACTGGAAAACTTCCCACCTGATAAAGATGCTTTCAAAGGAGATGTATATGTTCTCACGGGTGGTGGCACCGTTTCTGCCGCCACTTATTTTGCAGCACTCGTGCAACGTAATAAAAGAGGGCTGATCGTGGGCAAGGAAACCGGAAGTGGCGAGCAATCCACTACTGCGGCCTGGTTCCTGACCTATCAACTGCCGAAGACCAGGAGTATACTCACGGTGCCCATGTCTGAATTGTATTTCTTCAATTCCAGCAGTGATAATGGCCGCGGGGTATTGCCCGACAGATCAATGCCCATCGAAAAATTTGTGGGTTATGTCCGGGAAAGCCAGGACCCGGAAGTGACTTATACATTGGAACTGATCAGCAATAAAAATAACGCACCGGGAAAGTAACAGCCATGAACAGATAAGCCTTAGCCTGATCCCGTTTCAGTGAATACAGCCCCTGATCTCCCGTTGATCGAAGGGGCTGTATTGTTAAACAGAGCCTTACCAGCTTTTTATTTTCATATGTGACGCACAGTTGCCTCTGCCGGATTGTGCGTTTCCGAAGAATTCCCCGTTATTGTTGATCATGGTTCCCAGTGCAGATGTGCATAGTTTTTTACCGGGCGCCAGGATCGGTACTTTTCTGTAAGTGATATTATTCCCGTTCCTGATATATACCCACTCATATTTGTTGTTCATGCACATGATACAGGCTGCATCGCCACTGGCATCATTGGCCTGGCCACCTACCAGGTGTGGAATGAATTTGGGTACAGCAGTAATGGGTGTGCCGTTTTCCTGGAGGTATTTTACACTGAGGCTAGTGGTGGCTTCAATGATCTCTCCTTTGCCAGAAGCGCCGTGTGGACGCATGCCTACGCCCCGGCATAAATAATGTGCTACGGTGCTGTTGAGATCATCTGCTGCACTGTAGGGTAATTTTTTGATCAGGGCCATACTGTCGTATAGTTTCATGATACCAACAGTATTTATATTTATCACATCCGAGTTCCTGGTTGTTTTAAAATCCGACGCCGGAAGTATTTCTCCTTTTACATTACCCGTGTTTTTGGGTTTCAGGTAGAGGCCATACTGGCTGCCGGTTTTATGCGTCATGCTGTTTGCATTGAATATGCGCGACTCATCCATCTCATCCGCATAACAGATGACCGGGGCTATATTGGTGAATGAAGAAAAAAGCGAAATGCCTTCCGTGAAGAGCGGCATGTTCGCTTTGTCTACCCGTATTCCCAATTCCTGTAGTCTCGGACTGAGCCGCATGAATACGCCTTCAGACTGTACACCCCTGTATTCTTCATAAACAGATAATCCATCACCCTTTTCGGGTGAGCCAGGTATTATTTCGTTATCATCCGTTTCATTCGGATTTCCATTTGCATCCAGCCACGCTTTAGCGATTTTACTGCCGGCCTTTCTGTAGGGATAGGGAATGGATGTAGGGCCTCCCGGCTTTCCATAATGTCCTTTTATTTCAGAACCGTCTTCCATAATGGCTTTCACTTCAAGGGTAGTATATCCGCCTCCATCAAATGAGGCGATATAAAAGCCGCCTGATTTTCCATCTTCACTGGGAATCGTGAATTTTTGTCCATCGAAGTAAGGAGCCATTTTCACTTTCTCGGTCATCAGAGACATATCGTATGCTCCCTGGAGCATTGATTTGGTTGGATAGTTGATGGTAACTCCAGGTTCTCTGGAAGTATTCAGCAGTTGTACAAAGAATTCTTTTGCTTTAACATCCAGCGGCTTCCCGTCTTTCCGCCTCAGCTCCAGTCCAACTGCAATTACATTTCCAAAGTTCTTTTCATCTTTTCCGGGTTCCGGCATCCAGGTTTCATATTCCGGGCTGAGGACCAATAGATCAGGAGGCATGGTTCCGCGAGTGAAATGCCAAATATACGTTTCTATGCTGGAGCCACCTTCCACAGGTACTTTGGTGGTTTCCTCGCCGGATAGAACATGAATATCTTCGCCTCTTTCTTTATGCTCCAGCTGGAAAACGGTTTCTCCCATTCCGAAAACTTTTTTGGAGATACTGCCATCGTTATTGATATCCATCATCCCCTCAACATAGGGTACAGCCATCAATATGTCGTAATATTTTCCGTCATTCGATAAGGTCAATGCCAGTTCTGTATATTCAGCGTTGTAACAAACTCCTCTTTCAGTATAAGAGCCTGCGTTCTTATAGGCAATTCTTCTGTCCACAGAATAGGAGACAGATGCTTTTCCATATCCTTTCGTGATGCTGATATCTATGGTGTAAGTTGTTTTGCTTCGGCCATCACTGTTTTCGCTATCTGTAGTTCTGATAAATTTTGCTGTTCCGCTCCATTCTTCAGCGTTTGCAGCTATTTGCGTAAAACCGCAAAAAGGCATTAATCCGAATATGAGAATAAAAAGTTGTTGTTTCATTGCCAGTATAACTTATTAATCTTCAAAAGTAAATAGTGATAATTCGTTACAGGTTTCCGGTTCACCCAAAGTGTGTACTAGTTTGCTGAACTGTTGGTATACATTGCTAAGGAAATAGGTCAAAATAGTTTTCCCTTGCTTTGGGGGATGCCCATCCCGGCAAACGTAGTATGATCATACCCGATTGATCAGTTGGATAATTTATCATTAACCTAAATCATTGTCATATGAAAAAAAGGAAACTTTCCTTTCTTGCGGCCATGCTATTGCTTTGCCTGCACCTGTTTGCAACAGACAGGCATGTGTATGCTCCCGCTTCCATTCAGTCCCGTATCGATTCCTGCAGCGCAGGCGATAAAGTAATCGTTCATGCTGGAACTTATAACCAGGCACTTGTAATTGCCAGTAAAACGGGTATTACATTGACCAGTGCAGGTGATGGCACGGTTACCATTGCGGGCAATGGCAGTTCCGTACATACCATTTATGTGGAGAACTGCAGTAACCTCACTATTTCCAATTTAACTGTCAAGAACAGCCGTAAACAGGCCTGGTCAACAGGCATCACTGTTATCGGTGCTGGCAGCGGTATTACAATTTCCGGTAACAAGGTTACGGAGATCTCCTATGTGAATAAAAGCTGGGACCCCACTGATAATCCCGGTGGCAGTGGAGTTGGGGCCAATGCCATTGCTGTGATTGGCGATAATGCTTCCTCATCACTTACCAATATTTCTGTTATCAATAATGAAGTGAGCTATTGCATCACCGGTTGGAGTGAGGGAATTGCATTCAAGGGCAATGTAACCAATTTCAATATCGAAGGGAATAATGTGCATCATATCACCAATATCGGGATCGATGCATTAGGGTTGGCGGATTATCCGAATATCAGTACCAATAACCAGCCGTCTAACGGAACCATTAAGAACAATATAGCTAACAATTGTATTTGTAACTATACAGACAATGGTGCTATTTACGCAGATGGAGCTATAGATGTTCTGATCAGTAATAATAAAGTGTATAACAATAAGTATGGCATCACCATTGGATGCGAGAACCAGATCAATAAGCCGAACGCGAATTCCACCGGTATACATGTAAGGAACAACCTGATCTACAATAATTCCCTGGCAGGCATTCAGTATGGCTCTAATGGCGTGAATAATGGAAGTACGGAGGGTATGGTCACTTACGGTTCTATAACGGGTAATACGCTTATCAAAAATGCCTCTTCCAGTCAGTGGGCCAGTGAGATAGTACTGCAGAATGCAAACAATATCGATGTGTTCAGCAATGTGGTGTATGGAAGATATACGCAGATGTTCACATATGGTTCGGGGGCATCAACTATCAACTGCCGCGCTAATATTTATCATAACAGTACCGGTTCTTTTTCTACCAGCCAGTATGTTAGTGGCAGTTGGACGGGTATAAACCTGGCCAGTTTCAAAACTCTCACCAATGATAACGGCACAGATCAATCCGTGTTTACAGACCCGCTGATCACCAGCGCCAGCGAAACCAGCCCTGATCCGCATCTCACCGGAAGCTCTCCCGGTATCAATGCAGGAAAAATAGGGTTTACGCCATTTACGGGAGAAGTGGATTATGACGGACAGGCAAGGCTGATCGGTTCCCGTGTTGATATTGGTGTGGACGAAACCGGAAGTGCCTCCAGACTGGATCCATGTCCGTCCATTACAATAAATGGAAATTTGTCAGACTGGAGTGCCATAACAGCCATTGCTACCGCCAGCGGCCAGACCTCACTGAGCCTGAAGATGACAAACAACTCGCAATCGATCTTCTTCGGAATAGCAGGTAGCGGCATGGATAATACGCAATACCAGATATTCCTTAATACAGATAATAATACTGCAACCGGTTACCAGGATGCTGCGTATTCCAATTCCGGTGCGGATTACCTGATAGAGAATGGCGCGTTGTACAGGTATACAGGCTCAGGTGGCTGGTCCTGGACCGGAGTGACTGCAACAGTGACTGTGAATAAATCGCAGACGGTAACGGAACTGAGCATCAACAGATCTGCGTTTACATCTTTAAGCAGTACGATAGGTGTGAGTTATAAAGATATGAGTAGTTGGGTAACACAGTCTAAACTGCCGGCTTCAGGTGGATATACCAGCTTTGAATTCATCGATTGTCAATAATTAAACTGAGTAAAATGAAAAATATAATAATGCTTTTAATGGTAATGCTTTCCCTTTTTTCCTGTAAGAAGAACGGGGGAGAACTCAATAAGATTGATATGAATGATATGGCAGGTAACTGGTCTGCTGCTTATTTGAATAAATCAATGCAGGTGAAAATAGATGAAGCGCAAAACTTCAGTCTCAGTTTGCCAGTGGTTGTTAAGAAGGAGAGCAATGCTGCGCCGGTGGAGTTGAATATATCTTTGAAAGGGATTTGTTTCCGGGAAGATGCCGGGTATGTACTGAGGATTGATGGGTTGGCTGAAAATAAAGCTGGAAGTGGCAGTCTTGAAGAAATGAAGAATCTGGTTTATCAATCACTGGAAGGTATGCAGGTTGAAATGAAGCAAAATGGTAGTGGAGAACACATGAAATCAGCAAGGCTCTCCGCTGAAAATGGAAAGCTGCTGATACATTGATTATAGCAAGTTTGAGTTTGAAGATAAGTGACAACGAGGTTAGCCGTACTTGGCTAGCCTCTTTTTATATTGGATCCTTTTTCAGTCACATTTACCACTTTCAAAAACTATATTCGGCAAAAAAAATAATGGTAAATTGCTGATAAATAACATGTTAAGGGAGTGAAGGAATTTGGGCCGTAATAACGGATGTAAAATTTTACCCACTTTCCCTGACAACCGGACGCTTACTTATCCTCATCTTTGTAAATCAATCAATAACAAGTATGAAAAAAACTACTCTGGTTGTTCTGTGCCTTTTGGTGTTATCAGTGTGCGCTTTTGCCCAAACTTCCCCTCTTGATTCACTCGCCGCAGTGAAAAAAGAACAGCAAATCCTGAAAATGAAAGAACGGATCATTGAGTATAGAACCGATTCCCTTAAAGTGGCAACAGACCTTCAGGAAAAACGAATTGAGCTTAATAAACTGAGAGCTGAATCGCAGAGCCTGGCTGATAAGAATTATGAGCATGCACAAAATCTCCAGCGCGATGCCCATAGCAAAGCTGCTTCCAGAAGAGCGGATAAAGCCAGCAGCGCCGCCAGGAAAGCCGCTAAAAGAGTAAGGAAGGCTGAAAGCTCCGTGAACTCATCTGAGAAAAAACTCAAAAAACTCAGAAAAAATATCGAGAAAGAAGAAAAAAGACTTCAAAAACTTACAACTCCAACCAGCAAATAACAGCTGTTCTTGATAAGACAGCATTCCCTGTTGGCGAAAACCGGGCAGAAATTTACTGGAAAAGCGTTACAGCGACTTTACCGACTGGAACCGTTTACCGGCTATGGGAAGGGATTTATTTGCCAATCTGTTCTGGAGCTTTTAGATTTCAGATCACTGGTGGAGGTCAGGCTTTTTTAATAAACAGCATTACATAAAAAGGCCCCTGATAGATTTTCAGAATCCATCAGGGGCGCTTTTGCGCTATCCCCGTGTCAATTATTTCAGCCGGAATTTTGCATTTAGAACATCTCTTGAATTACCGCCAACAAAGACTTCGAAAGTACCGGCTTCCAGTACGCTATTCCCGGATCCATCAAAAAAAGAAAGATCTTTCCCTGTAAGAGTAAACTGAATCACCTTTGATTCTCCTTTTTTCAACATCTCCTTTTTGAAACCTTTCAACTCTTTTACAGGGCGGATCAAAGATGCAGTAACGTCATTGATGTATAACTGGGCTACTTCTTCTCCATCATATTCACCATCATTTGTGATTGTAACCTTCACCTTTATGGTGCCGGTTTTTGTCATGCTGCTATCGCTCAGCGTCAGGTTGCTGTATGTGAAATGAGAATAGCTCAAACCATAACCAAACGGATATAACGGATGATTCTCAACATCCCGGTACCGGCTGTACCAGTTGCCATTGCCATCCGTAGGGTTGGGGCGGCCTGTTTTGAAATGATTATAGTAAACAGGGATTTGTCCGGTTGCTTTTGGAAAGCTCATCACTGTTTTGGCGGACGGATTGTATTCTCCTGTCAACACCTGTGCGATGGCGTTGCCACTTTCAGTGCCTAAGATCCAGGTGTAAAGAATTGCATCACAGAGATCCGTGATATCCGTGAGGATCATCGGACGGCCTGCTGATACTACGGCTATCACCGGTTTGCCGGTTGTTTTCAATGCTTTCAGTAATGCAACCTGATTGGGTGGAATGGCTGTATTAGCCAGGGCCCTGTCTTCCCCTGCGAGGTCTCCGGAGAGACCGATATTCACTACCGCAACATCAGCAGCACGGGCACGCTCCACGGCCTCTGCGATCAATACCTGATCCATAGTGGCCGGATTGACGGTATAACCTGCACTGAAACTTATGTTTGATTCGCCGTAAGCAGCAGTCAAACCTTCTTTCAGAGAAACTGCATCCAGCGGATTACCCTGGCCTTTCCAGAAATCAAACATATGTGCTTTGTCATTTGCATAGAGTCCGATCAACGCCAGTTTGCGGCCATCTTTTTTCAGCGGTAGTGTTTTGCTGTCGTTCTTCAACAGAACTACAGATCGCTTTGCAGCTTCCAGCGCCTGTTTCCTGTTTGCTGCGTTGAATAAAGTAGCGGTTTCTCTTTCTTCGTTACAATAAGCATAAGGATTATCAAAGAGGCCAAGCTTGAATTTGTAGTAGAGTATTCTGCCCACTGCATCATCCACCTGCTTCATGGTTATTTTTCCTTCCTTCACCAGTTCAGGAAGGAACTTAACGATAGCATTCGTTTCCATATCCATCATGCTGCCTGCGGCAAGGGCTTTGAAGGCTGCATCTTTATTGTCGGTGGCATAACCCCAGTTCACCATTTCCCCGATAGAGTTCCAGTCGCTCACCACAAATCCTTTAAAGTTCCATTTGTTTTTCAGCACATCCGTTACCAGGTATCTGTTTCCGGTAACGGGGATGCCTTCAAAAATATTGAACCCGTTCATTACAGAGGCAGCGCCCGCTTCGACGGCGGCTTTGTAAGGAGGAAGGTATTTGTTCCATAATGCTTCGCGGGAGAGATCGGTATATGCATATTCTTTACCGGCTTCTACAGCGCCATAAGCTGCAAAGTGTTTTACACAGGCAAGAATATGGTTAGAGTCCAGGTTGCCCTGAAAGCCTTTTACACGCGCTGCAGCGAGCTGTGCGCCTAACCAGGGATCTTCACCAGCGCCTTCCATAACACGGCCCCAGCGTGGGTCTGTGCTGATATCTGCCATCGGTCCGAAGGTCCAGTGAACACCTGCGGAAGACGTTTCATTGGCGGCAACAATATGATTGCGCTCCACCTGCTCCAGATCCCAGCTGCAGGCTTCTGCCAGTGGAATAGGGAAGATGGTCTTATATCCATGCATCACATCATATCCGAATAACAATGGGATGCCGAGTCTGCTTTGCATGGCTGCAGCCTGTACCTGGCGGGTTTTTGCTGCACCCACCACGTTCAGCATGGAACCAACTTTTCCACTTTTGATGGATTCCAGTTTATATTTCCAGTCGGCATTGCCGGAAGCTGGACCTGTATTCAGATCACCTGCCCACTGATTCAATTGCCCGGCTTTTTCTTCAATGGTCATTCGCTTCAGCAGGTCCTTTACGCGCTCTTCTGTTTTTATATCATTGCGCTGGTAGGCTGCTTTCTTTGCTGACTGGCCGAAGGCCGTTGTGCAAACCAGCAAAGCAAAGGGTAAGATCCTCATCATGTTTCTCAATTGTTTTTATTTTATTATTCCTCCTAAGGTACGGTCGGTCAGCACGCGAGAATTACCCAGACCGGCTTTGAAAGCATCGGTGTTGCCGGTGTTATCGGTAAATCTCCAGTCGGTTTCCTTGTTGATATTGAACCATACAAAGAAGCGGACCTTCGTGAAGTTGTTTTCCAGCTGATAGAACATATCGTTCAGCCAGGCCGCTTTATCGCCACCGGTTGAAGAACTTCCCATCTCTCCGATGAAGAGAGGTTTATCGGGATGGTTGGATGTTATCCAGCCATATACATTTCCGAACAATTCTGAAAAACTCTGCCACCTGGACCATGATTGTGAGGTTCCGAAATTATATCCATCCATGGCAATCAGGTCAACATAGGCATCACCGGGATAGTAAGTATCCAGTGTCTGCGGATTGTTGGTGCCATTGGCATTGTTGGGGCACCATACCCAGCGGGCATTGGTTGCGCCCGCCGCTTTCATTTTATCATGCACATACCTGAAGGCCTGTACATAAGTGGATGATGGGACCAGTGTGCCGTTGAAGATGCTCCAGGGATACCAGTCGCCATTGAACTCATGTGCAAAACGAAGCAGGATGGGTTTGCCGAATGCTGCAATAGATTGCGCATACTTTTCTATATCGCTATCGTATTTGCCGGAGGTGAGCTCGGCCAGTCCCATCATGGGCTCCAGGGTGATATAAGGGAGGTAACCTGCTGCATCTGCGTTATTGCAGAATGCGATGGGGAAGTCCCTGCTGCCGGTCTCATTCCAGAGATTGAACATCATCACGGTACTCGGCTTCTTTCCGAATCCGTCATAGAACGACATGGGTGTGCCTGAGTCATCGAAGAAACCCCAGAACATTTTTGTAGTGGTTTGCTGTTCCGCTACTTTGATGCTTGCTGTTACTGACTTGCCTCCGAAAGTCAGGTCAAAACGGGCATTGCCTGCTGCACCGGGCGTGCCTGCGATACTGTAAACAAGATGTCCGATGCCGCGCTCCAGCACGCCTTTCTGTAACACTGCTTTCAGCCCCGTAACATTGCTGGAGGGTATTTCATTACCTGCCTCAAATGCTGCGCCGTTCCCTCCTGAATAGGAAATGTACATTTTTCCTGTAAAGGCAGTACCAGCCACAGGATCGGAAGACACTACCACGGCAGTTCCGTTCAGTAACTGTACTTCGGGTGTTGATGGTGTTGCGGCGCTCTTGTTGCAATTGGATGCACCGAGCCCAACCAGCACGGAAAGAAATAGTTTTATCATAATTACGGGTGTTATTGCTGCTTTCATTTTCAAATCTTGCTTCCTTGAATAACTATTTTACAAAGAGGATATCATCGAAATAAACCACTTCATTATTGGGCACATTCCAGTTGTTCAGTCTCCAGCCGAACTTCCTGAATGAATTTCCTTTACTCCACATTGGCTTGCCGGCAGTGGATCCGATAGGGATCTTGTAGTAGGTCCAGGTAGGAGAAACGATGATTCCCACTCCCGCGAAATCATTTCCATACCCTTCGGGCATACCATCGCCCATCAACGACATCTGGATGCCTTCGTTCCCTGTTCCATTAGTGGTGCTCCTGGCCCAGAATGTGATGTACTGGTAATTGTCATCAACAAAGTTCATGGAGTTCACAAGCCCGCCGGGAGAGTAGTTGTTGCCAAAGTAGGTGATGGCCAGCGAACTGGTACCACGTTTGGAAACCGTGTTGGAGATGGCTTTGGAAGAACCATAATCATCACCATCATTATTGGGGCCGATATTGGTGCCATAATTCTCGGTGAATACCTGGTAGGCGTTGTTTACATTGGTCAGTTCAAATGCGGATTGTGTTGTGCCGAATGGCGTTACCAGATCCACTTTGCTCCTGTTGATGGCATCCATGGCGGGCATGGTGACCACTAAACTGGTAGCGGTTTGCGATACAATGGGAATGTTGATAGTGGTGCCCGAGAAATTAAGCGCTGTTACTTTATCCAGGTTCTGACCACTGAAGGTTACCGTTACGCCTTCGGTTACATTCAATTCTGATGTGGCTGTTGCGGAAGGGAACAGGCCGTTTATATTCAGGTCAACAATAGTAGTGGCCCTTGCTTTATCGATGGTATACCTGCTGGCGTTGGTGAGCTCCACCGCCAATACCAGGTGCTTGCCCAGGTAAGCAGGATCAACGATCACACTGTTGTCCACTGCAAGGTAGAAAGTGGTTGCGCCATTTTCCGGCACTTCCAGTTTTGCTGGAAGGGTGAATGCGGAAGCCGGCATGGCCACATAGTCAGGGCCGAATGTTCCGTTGGTAAGCAGTTGCTGCAGTGTATCGTTATTCACTCTTATATCAACAGTATAAGATCCGGTTGAAGTGCCGGACAGTGCAGCACCCAGTATGATATTCACTTTTCCATTCTTTTCGTCCACCACATAATTGAAACCGGTGGGACTGGTGCCATTGGAAGAACTGGGTACGGGATAAACCGCGTTGAGACCCAGCGATACGTTCACGCTCTGCGGCATGTAAATAAGGGAATTCCCATATTCTTTGGCCGAGTCGTCCTTTTCACAGGAAGGCAGGAGCCATGATACGGCTAATGCCATCAATATCGAAGCTGTTGTTTTTGTAGCGTTCATAACCAAATTTTTTTAGTTGCTTTTACAAATCGTGTGACCGTTACCAGCCTGTATTCTGTATCAGCGCTCCATTTGAAATATTGATCTCAGATTGCGGGAAAGGGAAGTAGTTCATCTTTGGTGCGATGAATACCCTGTTCTGCACATTCCTGGGCGTGTAAGTGAATACACCGGGACTGCTCTGGTTCACTTCAACACCTGTTACCGGTTTGTTCTGAACGGTAACGGCATCGCCCCAGCGAACGAGGTCCCAGTATCTGTAATTTTCAAAAGCCAGTTCTATCCTGCGCTCATGTTTTACGGCGTCTCTGAATGCTGTCTGTGCTGTTGCGGTGGTGGCCGGCATGTTCACACCTGGTCTGGCGCGCACCATATTCAAAGCCTGACGGGCAGTGAGCCCGGTACCATTATCGTTATCCGGACCGTATGCTTCATTCATCGCTTCGGCATATACCAGTAACAGTTCCCCGTAACGGAATACAGGCCAGTTATGAGGGTTGAGGGCATTGTTGACGAGGTCAACATTGTCATTCAGGAATTTCTTCAGGTAATAACCTGTTTTGCTGGCGTTGACCCTTGTTCTGTCGTCACTGCCGCCGGGTGCCTGGTTGATCATGCGGCCATTCCAGCTGCTTCCATTGGTTACAATGCTTGATTCCAGTCTCGGGTCCCTGTTGGCATACGGATTACCCGGTACAGGAGCGCCGGTATATTCATATGCTTTTACCAGGTCATCAGTAGGCGTGATGCCGCTATTACCGCCGGGTGTGGCAATGGGATAGTTGACGCGCTCCAGGTCATTGCTGGCCGGGTACCTGATGGCTAATATGGTTTCATTGCTCAGAATGGTATTGTTGCTGAGGAAGTAATTCCGGTAGTTAGGATCAAGACTGTTCTTACCGCCTGCGTCATCCGTGCGTTGTGCAAATACAACCGCTTCGCGGGCTGCAGCAGCGGCGGCCTGCCATTTAGTTGCACTGTTGGCAGGATTATGCAGGGGACTTGCTGCATAGAGCAATACACGCGCTTTCAAAGCCAGCGCAGCGCCAACGGTAAGTCGACCATCCTGGTTTGTAAAGGCAGAGGTTTTCCAGTTGGGCTGTAAATCGTTTTTGTAAGTGTCGATCTCACTGATGATATATGTGACTACTTCATCAAAGCTGGAAGCTGGAATGGCAGGCTTCTCCGATGCTGCATACGTTTTATTGATCAATGGAACACCGCCGTAACGTTTTGCCAGTTCAAAATAGAAGTAGGCACGGAGTACATGTGCTTCAGGAATGGCGCGGGCCATCAGCGCCACATCATTCAGGTAGTTCTGCCTGGTGTCCGCTGTGATGGTATCCCGGTTGGTAGCGAGCAGGGTTCTGTAATCACCTCCGTTTTTTGCCAGGTATTCTAAAAAGAAATTGACAGAATAAATACCGGCGTAATAATGATTGTACCTGTCTGCAGGATTGTTGAACTGGTTCCAGTTGCCATTGTTGAAAAGATAGACATCGCCCACGCCATTGGTCTGTACCGCTTCATCGGTCACGGCGGCGAACAGGTTCCCATCCAGGATGGAAAATTCATTCACCTGCTGGAAATATGCGTAAGGTGCATTGGAGAGTTGGATCAGTGTGGTATAGTTCTCATCCACATTATGCTGGCCAGGCTGCGTATCCAACCTTGTATCCAGGAATGTTTTGCTACAGCCAGTTAGCCCGATGCAAGCCAGGGCTGCGATTGCTATTGATGATCTTTTATATAGTAAGCTCATGACTGCTGTTTTTAGAAGGATAATGAAATCCCTGCGTTGAATGATTTGATACCAGGATAACCGGCAGGAGTTTCCGGATCAAGGTTGTATTCTTTGTAGAAAGAAGACCAGAGCACAGGATTCACGGCGGAGGCAAAGACCCTGAGTTTGCTGAGGTGCAAGGTTCTTATCATTGCTTCAGGGAAATTGTAACCCAGTTGAACAGAGCGCAATCTCAGGAAGCTGGCATCTTTCATCCAGAAGGTGGAGTTGGTGTAATTGTTGGCGTTACTCACTGTGGTAAGTCTTGGGAACGTTGCTCCATTGCGTGTATCGATCCCCTGATCAGGATAATAGGCCCAGGCATTGCCTGCGATGGGATAGATGGTGGTATTGCCAACAAATGGCACCACCTGGTTGTAGGCTGCTCCCAGCAGGTTTACACTCATACCGGATGCACCCTGGAACAATGCTGCAAAATCGAAATTCCTGAAAGAGAAGGCCAGGTTGAAAGAGTAGTAGAATTTCGGATAACCGGGGTTGCCGATCTTGGTGATGTCCGTGTTATCGATCACGCCGTTATTGTCGAGGTCTTTGTATCGGATATCACCAGGCTGCACCGGACCGAAACCGGGAACAGGAATGCCGGTTTTCAGTGTGCCGTCTGTATTGAAATCTTCCAGCTGGTAAAGGCCGTCGGCAATCAATCCCATGGGGGTACCGATAGGAAGGCCGGTAGTGTTGTTGAAATTATTCTTGTTGGGGATCTCTGCCTGGTAGTTGATCTTGTTGCTCGCATAGGTGCCCATGAGATCCACTGCATAATGAAATTCTCCTGCTTTGTCTGCGTAGCTGATGCTCATTTCAATACCCCTGTTGGTAACCTTGCCGATGTTCTGCAAAGGCAGCATATCTGAACCCGTGTATCCCAGGTAACCGGGGATGAGGTTGTTGCGGGAAATGATACCACTGCGTTTGTCGAGGAACCAGCTGGCGTTGATGCTGATCTTATTCAACAAAGAAAGATCGAAGCCTGCTTCATATTTCGTGCTTTGCTCGGCAGTGATATCCGGAGTGGCGATCCTGCCAAGGCTGAGGCCATTGTTGTAGTTAAGGCTATTGTTGCCCGTTATACTTCCCGGTACATAACGATAGTATTGCTGATAGAGATAGCGGCCCTGGTAAGTCTGGTCGTTGCCTGATTTACCGGCAGCTGCTCTCAGTTTTAACTGGCTGATCCATTTGTTCTCTTTCAGGAAAGATTCATCGGAAATGATCCAGCCCAGTGACACTGCCGGATAGAATTTCCAGCGGTTGCCCGGCGCATAGTTGTCGGAGCCACTGTAACCCCAGCCGATCTCACCGGTATATTTTCCTTTGTAGGCATAGTTGGCCCGCCCGCCCAGGTTCTGCCAGCGGTAGGTGATCCTGGAAGGATCTTCATTGGCATCGGGGATCATATCGCTGGCGTAGTAGTTGACAGCTGCGGAGATCGCATGGTCATTGAAGGTTCTGTCGTAACCCGCTACCAGGTTGGATTGGCGCCAGGTCAGCTGGCCGTAAGGCTGGTTGGTGCCGAAATTGATCTGCGTGGTCCTGTCTGCAGTAGCCTGACTGCCTCCAAAGAAGCGCGCGTAGGTAGCCGTTTTATTCTGAATGACCCTTGACCATGTATTGAAGGAAACCGACTGGCTCATGTAGAAACCAGGCGTGATGAATCCGAGGTCTTCTTTCAATTGGAAATTTCCCTGCAGGGTCCTGTCGTGCGAAGTATAATTGCCCAGTGCATTCAGTTGTGCAACGGGGTTGTTGGGATACAGCGTATTGCCCGACCAGTTGCCGGTAGCAGGATCTTTTACCGGGTAGATATTGGCAGGGTAGGTAGAGAGTTGCCTCCAGTAAGCCGCTGCATTATCATAGGTGTTATTGCTGAATGGATAACGGTAGTTCTCGATCCTTCCTCCCAGGTCTACCTTGCCTTCAAATATTTTGAAGAACTTAAGATCGATATTGGAACGAAGGGTAAAACGTTGTAAGCCTGTATTGCTGCCGAGCAGTCCGTCCTTCGGCGCATTGAACAGACCGGTCTGGTTCATGTAATCCACAAACAGGTTGTATTTGGCTGTTTCTGCGATGCCGCCCTGTACGTTTACATTGGCTTCTGTAAAGCGGGCCGTTTTTTTCAGGGCCTCTTTGAACCAGTCCACATTGGTGCCGGTACCATTCTGGTATTCCTGTAAGCGTGCGTCGCTGTAGGCTGGCGTCCAGGCATACTGATGACCATTCAATGAATAGTTGTCGTTACTGATTGCCTGGTTATACAAACGCGCATAGTCGTAGGAGTTATAAGGCTTCTGAATATCGATGGCCTGCTGGAATCCGGAAACCACCTGTGCATCCACTTTGAATTTTCCGGAGCCGGCGCGTTTGGTAGTCACCCACAATACACCGTTGGCGCCCTTGATACCGAATGTTGCCAGCGATACAGGATCTTTCAGCAGCGTGATACTCTCAATTTCACCGGCGGCCAGGTACTGAAAATAAAAGGAAATGTCCACCTGGAATCCATTCACGTAACAAACGATATTCGGGTTATCGTATGTGCCTCTGCCGCGCATGAACATCGAGGCCTGATCATAACCGGGTTGTCCGTTATTCTGCATCACCGTTAACCCGTTGAGTCTTCCATACAGGGTGTTGGTGAGGTTGGCAACGGGTGTTTTACCCAGCACATTTCCTGTAGTGGTGGAGTAAGAGGTGATGGACCTTTCTTTGGAAAGGAGTAAGAGTGGTCCGGGTTCGTACACCGGTCCGGTATCAGCGGAAGTATCTTTGGAAGCAGTCTGGGCGCTGGCGGACAGCATACATCCTGTCAATGCTGCCAGCAGAATGGAACCTGCTTTTGTTGTGAAATGTTTTATCATATAGCTAGTCTTCTATAGTTATAAGTGTGCACATTAATAGCCCGGGTTCTGGATCAGGTATCCTTTGTTTACCTCACCCTGTGGGAAAGGATTGAGGAACTGCCTGGGATGCCAGAATCCATCATACCGTACGATGGTGGTAAAGTTTGTATTGCCGGTGGGCAATGCATCTCCACCATTGTTGAAGGCCAGGAATCTGATCGGGCCACCGATAATGCCATTGTTGATGTTGGGGTCTTTCCAGTGCTTCAGGTCGTTGAACCTGTATTTCTCCTGAATGAACTCAATGGCCCATTCCCTGTGAATGATAGCCCTCAGTTTAGCCTGATCTGTTTCTGTAACAGGAGGAAGACCTGCACGCTCGTGGATCTTGTTGAGCCTGTTGAGCGCCAGCGACGGTTGGCCTTTTTCATTGTATGCTTCTGCGGAGCTCAGGTAATAAGCCGCCAGTCTGAAGATGGGGAAGTCGAACCATTGCCTGCTGCCTGCCAGGTACCAGAATTTGGTAGGCTGACCGGCGCCAAAGTGATTCACATCTTTGTAGTGCGCTGTCATATGCCAGTTAGGATCGCCGGGGTTGTTGGCTGCCTGCATTTCCCATCCGTTCCAGTCGGCCTGTAGCCTGGGCTCCATGTCGAGGAATTTGGTAGTGTAGGAGGAGAAAGGTTCTGTCTGACCAATGCCTGGCCATGTCTGATTGGTGCCGTCGGCTTTGTAGTAATTCTCCAGCATGCTGCTGGCGAGTACCGCGCCGTTGGCCTGGTAGTGGTAGTTGGTGACGTTGAAGATATTGTAAGGGCCCTGACCTCCTGTAGAGGAAACCTGCTGTTTGAATGCAAGGATCACTTCCCGGTTGCTGGGAGTGGAAGTGGCTGTGCCGTAATCCGCAAGCGGATTGCCGGTATCGATGATGCCAAGTCCGCCGGGGCCTTCTGCTTCTGTGATCACTGCTTCGCTGGCTGCCAGCGCCCTGTCCCACAGGTTGGCGTCATAAGAACCCAAACAGATCATCTGATTATTAGCACCCAGATCCAGGTAAGGAGTGGATGAGTTGAACAAAGGTCGTGCTGCGTACATCAGTGCTTTTGCCTTGATGGCAAGTGCAGCGCTCTTCGTCATTCTCCCCAGCGAGTTGCCGGGCCATTGTGATGGCAGTACACTGGCGGATTCATCACACCATCTTACAATGGCGTCCAGCACTTCCCTTACAGTAGCGCGTGGTATTGCCAGTGATGCAAGATCATTGAGGGAAGAAAGCGGGAAGCTCTCAGGGACCAGCGGAACGCCGCCATACATGATGAACATCTGCGTATAACGGTAAGCCACAAGCGCCTGCATTTCTGCTTTCACAATGGCTTTGTCCGCATCGGACATATCGGGCACCTTGTCGATATTTTCTTTTACGAGATATGCTTTCCTGATGCACTGAAAGTTATCGGTGTATCCATCATTGCCGTATCCGCCGTTGGAGCCCATATCCTGGCTGTTGGAGTTGGGTGTAAAACCTCCTCCTAAAATGGATACAGCTGCCACACTACCGGGTATCTGCACCCAGAAAGCCTGGCTGCCAGCCAGCTGATCATCTGTGCTGGGCGAGTAATAACCGGTGTAGTTCAGGCCCTGACGCAGACAGGAGAAATACGCCGAAGCAATGGCGTTGTATGCGTTCGATGAACGATTGAATACTGAATCTATGGTGGGGCTACCGCCGGGAGGTACCTGAAGAAATTCTTTTTCGCAGGATGCAAAACTTATCACACAGGCAATTCCTGCTGTGGCAAACAATCTTTTGTACCAACGCTGCTCTTTATTGTTAGTCATATTGTGCAGGTTTTTAAAATGAAACATTAAGACCGAAATTGAATGTCCTGATCAACGGGAAGATGTAACCATTGCTGTTCTGGCTGGTTGACTCGGGGTCGATACCTTCTACCAGGTTGGTCCAGGTAATGATGTTATTTCCGTTCGCAAACAGGCTGACTCCCCTGATCCCAGCTCTTTTGAATAAAGCATTCTGCTGGAAGGTGTAGCTTACTGCAAGGTTTTTAAGACGCAGGAAATCGGTGGACCTGAGCCAGAAACTGCTCACGGTTTTTGAAGCCTGCGACGCTCCATCGATGGCATTCATGGCAGGGTAGGTGATCTCGCCTCCTTTCTGGTATTTCTCCTGCGTCCATCTTCCGTCATTCACCGCCTGTACGATCCTGTTACCACCGTAGTAGGTCCTGCTGATATCATAGGAGCCTTTTGCTGTTCCGATGAAGAGGGCCGATACATCAAATCCTTTGTAGGAGAACCCTACGCGCCAGTTGTACGCGATCAATGGAAAGGTTGGATAACCGATTGGCACCATATCACTGTTGTCTATCTTTCCATCACCATTGATATCCCTGTACCTGAGATCACCCAGATCAACCAGGTTGCTGAAAGTGTTGTAAGGTCTGTTCGACAATTCTTCCTGTGTATTGTAAAAGCCATCGGCGATCAATCCTTTGGGCTGGCCGATCATGAAACCGGTCTGGTTCATCCATGAGTAAGGGAAAGGTGCTTCGGCCATATAATCGATCTTGTTGCGGGCATAAGAGAAGTTGGCTTTGATGAAGTAGCCAAAGTCTTTTCCGATCTTATCATCCCACCCCAGTTCAAATTCCCATCCTTTATTGCTGACCATGCCTACATTGGAAACAGGCGTTCCTGCAACGCCAAAGCTGGCTGGGATGATGGATGGTTGCACCAGGATATCTTTTCTCTTCTCACTGAAATAGGTACCCGAAAAGGAGAGTTTGTTTTCCAGGAACCGCAGGTCGAGCTGTAGGTTGGTCTTCTGCGCTCTTTCCCAGGTCACCACAGGGTTTCCGAGGGAAGACTCCACTGCGCCGGAGATCAGTGGATTGGCATTGGAGCCGTTGGTATTGCCGAAATAATATCCGTTTCCACCATCGGCCATATTCCAGGAATTGGGCAGGTAGAGATAACGTCTTGCGCCGATCTGATCATTACCTACTTCTCCATAAGAACCACGGAGTTTTACAAAACTGAGCCAGCGGTTTTCTTTGAAGAATGATTCATTGGAAATGATCCAGCCAGCAGATACGGCCGGGAAGTAACCGAAACGGCTGCCGGGAGCAAACTGCTCTGTACCGTTGTAAGCCATGTTGAACTCTGCGAGGTAACGCTCCCGGTAATTATAGGTAGCGCGACCAACCAGGCTCATCAGCCCTGATGGGGTATTGAATGCAAGTCTGTTGTCTACATATTTCTGCGCATTGCCCAGGATCAGTCCGGATACGTTGTGGCCTCCGAAACTTCTTGCATAATCCAGTCCTGCTTCATAATAAGTTCTGCGGAAGTTGGAGTTGAAGAGATAATCGGTCATGCTGTTATCCGCATTCACCGCACCACCGATGTACACTATTTTGCCTGGATTGTTGGGATCCCTGTAAGCCGCATAGGTAGGCACTCCCGGCGTGATGGCGTATCCCTTGTTGTAGTTATCGTCATAAGCTACTGTAACATGTGACGACAATCCGGGAGTAAAATAATCCATAGTATGCTTCAGCACCAGCTGCGAGCTGAGGTTGGTTCCCTGCGTAATGCCATACCCTCTGGTTACAAGGTTCAACGGGTTGATCACCTGGCTGGGATAACCCCCGTTTCCGCCTCTGATGGTTCCGATAGGGTTGGTGGGGCTGCCGTCTGACCCAACAAAGTGCAATACGATGCGATCATCTACAATGCCGGGAGAAATGAATGGCCCGTATCCAAGGCTGAAGAGGATGGCCTGGTACCTTGCGGCCAGATCACCTGATTCAACATTGCTGAAGTTATCTGATTTGGGATTGGCGGTTTTGTTGCGCAGGAACTGTCCGCTGAGGTTCACACTCAGTTGCAGGTTACCGGTGATATTGATATCGAAGTTGTTCCTGAATGTGTAGCGGGAAAATTTCGGTTCTACATCCGCACCAGCCGCTTTGGTGTATCGCAGAATGCCTGTCTGATCAAAATAACCGAGTGAGCTGGAGTACCTGAATTTGGAATTTCCACCGGAGGCACTGAGGTTATACTGGTTTTGAATACCGGTACCGTTGAAGAGTTCTTTATACCAGTCGTGGCTGGTATAATACAGTGCCGGACTGTTTTTCAGCGCTTCTTTCTGTTCTGCGCTGAGGTTGCTCATGGCATCCACTTCGCCGGGGGTATAGTCCCTGTTGTTCTGAAATTTCCATAATTCGTCTTCCGAGAACAGCATATTATTATAGGCACCGTTTCCGGAGGACTGAAGTTTCCTGATGCTTTCATTTCTCGATTGTGCAAAGTCGTGAGAGTTGGTCAGGGGGATCAGGGAAGTTGGACTGGTAAAACCCCTGTTCATATTGAGGCTGAAGGAGGGGCGGCCGGACCTGCCTCTTTTGGTGGTGACGATGATCACGCCGTTGGCGCCGCGGATACCGTACACAGCCGTGGAGGAGGCGTCTTTCAGGATACTGATATTCTCAACGTCATTGGCGTCGATGGCATTCAGCATGGTGAAAGGGTTCTCTGCCGGTTGCTGCACTCCGTCAATTACTACCAGTGGGTTGGAGCCATTGAGAGTGGCAAGGCCCCTGATGCGGAGCGTGGTACCGTTCTGTCCGGGCTCACCGCTGTTCTGGATACCGGTGATACCGGGAGCCATACCTACCAGCATATTGGTGACGTTGGCAACGGGCGTTTGTGCCAGGTCTTTACCGGCTACAACGCTCACGGAGCCGGTAACGGTGGGAAGCTTTTGTCTTCCGTAACCGATCACCACTACCTGGTCCATCTGGATACTTTCCGGGGAAAGCAGGATGTTCAGTCCATCGAAGGACCTTACCCTTACTTCCTGTTTCAGGTAACCGATGGAAGAAAATACCAATGTGTCGTTGAGGGAAACGGCCAGCGAGTAACGGCCCAGGGTATCCGTAAAGGTGGCAGTGCCTTTGTGCTTTACGGTAATATTCACCCCGGGCAGCGGGCGGTTCTGATTGTCGGTCACCTTTCCGCTGACCCGGTTCTGGGCCATTGCCATGGTAACCAGGAGCAGGGAGGGCAGCCATAAAAAGAGCACTTTTTTCATAAAAGGTATAGTAACCTTTGATGGACAGGGGGGAGGACTGTCGATTGGCAAGCAGATCATAATCTAATCAGTTAGAATGATAATAAAACGGAATTATCCCAGGAAATCGCGAGGGATAGAACGGGTCAAAATTAAATTCACCTGCACGGGGGAAGGGCGAAATTCTGCACAAAATAGGGGGTGAAATGTTTCCTGCGGGAGCGTATATGGTTAATAATCAATTAGAATTCAAGAATCCTTCTGGTTTTTGAATGTCTCCTGGTAGGCGGAAGGCGTCAGCTGAAAGTTCTCTCTGAACACTTTGGTGAAGTATTTCGGATCATTGAAGCCAACCTCATAAGCGATCTCGGCGATGGTCCATTTTCCGGTTTCCAGCATCTGTTTGGCGCGTTGCAAACGGATGGTCCGGATAAATTCAATGGGTGTCTGGCCGGTGAGGCTGAAGAGTTTTTTATAGAGGGTGGGGCGGCCAAGTAATAATTCCCGGCTCAGTTCTTCCACAGAGAAATCGGGATTCGACATATTTTTTTCTACCAGGGCAAGTGCTCTTTGTACAAAGTCCCTGTCCGTGGAAACCGGGGTTATCTCCGTGGCGGCAACGGTCACCTGCTTCTGGTAGGTTTCCCTGAACTTATCCTGCTGCGCCAGCAGGTTCCGGATCTTCGACAGTAATACTTCTATATTAAAGGGTTTCGTAATATAATCATTGGCGCCTGTTCCCAATCCTTTGAGCTGACTGATCTCTGAGCTGAGCACGGTGAGCAGGATCACCGGAATGAAGCTGGTCCGCTTATCGTTCCTTATTTTTTCGCAGAGCTCTATGCCGGTCAGTTCGGGCATATTGATATCGCTGATGATGAGGTCGGGGTGCTCAGACAATGCTTTCTGCCATCCTTCTTTTCCATTGGAGGCTTCAATGACGGTGAAATGTTCTTTCAGATTGTCTTTAATGTAGAAGCGGTAATCTTCATTGTCTTCTACCAGGAGGATGGTTTTGGTTGTGGGACTGTTTCGCTTAGCGCTTGCAGGAGTGGCCGCATTTACAGTAATATCTTCCGGCAGTTGCACTGGCAGCCTTACAATAAATACAGATCCCTCGTCCTGTACACTTTCGGCATGGATAGTACCTACATGCAGGCGTACGAATTCCCGGCAGATATTCAGGCCGATGCCGCTTCCCTGGTTGATGATAGAGGTGGGCAATTCATTCTGGAAAAAGCGCTCGAATATTTTATCCAGTTTATCGGCTGGGATGCCGATGCCGGTATCCTGTACTTTAATTTCGATAAAATCCGCTGTATCCCGGCTGACCTGTAAAGAAACGGAACCGCCTTCCGGCGTGAATTTGAAGGCATTGGACAGGAGATTGAAAAGGATCCTTTCCAGTTTGTCTGCATCGAAGGCCATCACCAGGTTTTCCTGTTCAGCATGAAAAGAGAAATGGATATTTTTCCTTTCGGCCAAATCGGAAAAGGAATCGAACACCTCTTTGCAGAAAAGGAAGATATCGGCTGGTTTTTTATGGAGTTTCAGTTCGCTCAATTCCAGTTTTCTGAAATCGAGCAGTTCATTCACCATATTCAGCAGGCGTCGGGCATTCCGGTGGATCAGTTTGAACTGTTTGTTGTCATTTTCCGGGTGCTGCTGCTGCATCAGTTTTTCAATGGGGGAGATGATGAGTGACAGCGGTGTTTTGAACTCATGGCTTACATTGGTGAAGAAGTGGATCTTCATGTCGTTCAGTTCCTGGTTACGCCTGGCTTCAAGTTCCTGCTGTTCTTTTTTGAATGTCAGTTTTGTGCGGCGGATAATACGATAGCGGCCAAACAATAAAGCGCCGGTGATCAGCAAGGCATAAAGACAGTAAGCAAGCGTACTGCGCCAGAAAGGCGGCAGTATACGGATTTGAAGATCGGCGGTGCCGGGCAGCCACACCCCGTTCTCATTGCGGGCTCTGACGGATAACGTATAGGTACCCGGATTCAATCCGGTAAAACTGATCTTACGGTTATTGCCATCTGTGTTGATCCATGTATCATTGAAACCTTTCAACTGGTACATGTATTTGATCTTGCCTGCATCCACAAACTGCAATGCAGCAAACTCAATGGCAAACGCATTCTGATCATGCCTGAGCTCAAGTTCCTGAGTGGCCGCGATGGTTTGAGACAATATCACCCTTCCACCATATTCTTTGCCCGGTTGAACGCTGTTATTGAATAATTGCAGGTCAGTAAATACAAGAGGAGGATGAAAAGTTCTGGCAACCGGCGTTGGTGGAAAGAAAATATTGAAACCATTGCTTCCTCCGAAAACCAGTTCGCCTGCTTTGGTAACGAAGGCAGCGTCATCATTGAATACACGTCCCTGCAAGCCATCGGTCTCGTCGTAGTTTTTGAACTGGGGAACAATGTTATTTCCATTTTTCGTGATGCTGATATTACAGAGGCCGTTGGGGGTGCTTACCCAGAGGTTCTGGTTATGGTCCTTCAAGATTCTCAGGATGGTATTATGGGGAAGGCCGTCTTCTGTGCGATACCGTGTGAACTGGTCCAGCTGCGGGTTGTACATATTCAGTCCGTCACGGGTACCGATCCAGATGAGGCCACTGGTATCCTGCAGGATATCCAGCACGGTGGTATTGCTTAAGCTGTTGGGGATGTTCTCATCATAAGTGAATTGCCTGATAAGTTTTGCCTGTTTGTTGTATAACTCAATACCGGCGGACCCTCCTGCCCATATATTGCCATATTTGTCCTCGATGATGGAATTGGTGCTGAGGGTATAGGCATGCTGTGTGCGATAGCTGTAGAATTTATTTTCCTGCCTGTTGAATAATTGCAGGCCATTGGTTAAAGTACCGATCCAGAGGCGGCCCTGGCTGTCTTCATAGATCTCCCAGATACTGTCGTCTGAAAGACTGAACGTGTCATTGTCGTTATGCCTGTAGCGGATAAAGTTTTTTCCATCAAAGCAATTAAGTCCTCCGAAATAAGTGCCGATCCAGAGTTTGTTTTCTTTATCGAGGTACAGGCTGGTGATTACATTGTTGGAAAGGCTGTTGTTATTGGCCGGATTGTTCAGGTATTGCTGGTAAGTATTGGTGGTGCGGTTGAAATAGAGAAGGCCGCCGCCATTGGTTCCGATCCAGAGATTTCCTTTTTTATCTTCTGCAAAACAATTTACATCGTTGAAGGGAAGGCTTTTTGCATTGGAGGCATTGTGTTGAAAGAGTAAGAAGGAAGATTTATTCTCGTTGAAATAATTGATGCCTGTTTTGAAAGTTCCCATCCAGATGGTACCCAGCTCATCTTTATAAATGGCATTGATGGCATTCTCGAAATTATTGCTGTTGCCGCCTGTGTTGCTGTAGAGATAGTTTACAGTATTGTTCTTTTTATCGATGAGATTAATGCCTCCGTGATCGGTGGCTACCCAGATATTACCCCTGTTGTCCTGGATGATACCATTTACAATATCGTTGTTCAGCCTGAATGAGCCGGAACTGCTGTTGATGGCCGTGAGCCTGTCAGATTCAGGCTGGTACCACCATACACCGTGTTTTTGATTGGCGATATAGAGCCATACCTCATTTTCTTTATCAATGAATAATCTGAACTGCTGGCCATTGCCACGGGCGATATTTTGTAATGATTTGTTCCTGTGGAGCAACTGGTTGCTAGTGAAGTTTCTTTTTTCAAAAACTCCTTCTTCGTATGCTATCCAGTAGTTGCCATCCCTGTCAAAGGCAATGGCGGTTACATTGCTGGAGAAGAGGGGCCAGGCTCCCTGCTTATCATTGAAGAGATCGGTTTTACCGGTGGAGGCATTGTAGCGGTACAGGCCATCGTGCGGAAAAATAAACCAGAAATTTCCTTGCTGGTCCGGCACGATGCTGGAGAACCATTCATGCGGAATGCCGATGGAATGAAGAAATTGTTTGGGACGGGAAACGAATTGTTCCGTCTTTGGATCATATTTATTCCATCCTTTGGGTGTGTATGCCCAGATGGATTGCAGCGGGCCGGGAACTATCTTGTCAATGAAGTTATCATTGATGGTGGTACTGTCCCGTTCTTTGTGCAGAAAAACTTTGAACGTATAACCGTCGTATCTGTTGAGGCCGTCTGCGGTACCAAACCAGAGGAAACCCTGCTGGTCTTTGATGATGGCGGTGATGCGGGTATTGGATAATCCCTGGTTGAGCCCGATGGTGTTGAACCTGTATTGAACAGGTTGTGCTTCGAGTTCATGCCTGTCTGCAAAAACAAGTATTAAAACCAAGACTAAACGGATGTAAAAGCGATCAGGAGAAATCCATTTCAATGGTGCATCATTTTGGAGATTCAATGGTTGAAAATGACCTGTTATTATAGCGGGTAGATCAGATTCAGCGGCCTAAATGTATCATTTTTATCATAATCAGGGAGATAATGTAGAAAAAGGGTGCCTGTTGAGGCACCCTTTTCTGTTTTAATGGAGTGTATTATTTCTTTTGAAACTTCAGAATATTTATTGCCTGGCTCTTAACGCCTTGCGCTTGTACATAATATAAACCTGCAGGCAGTGCTCTTACTATCACACGCGCTTTCCCGCTATTGATAGCGCTTGCAGACAGGGTTCCTGTTTGCCATTGTCTGCCTGTTGCGTCAGTAATGGTAAACATGATATCTTCCTTTTGCGTAGTGCTTGTTTTGATATTCAATTCAGCGCCCACAAGGGGATTAGGATAAATACTCAATTGTCCTGTTGTAGCTGCGTTATTTATTATAATGACAGGTGAATATTTGAAGGTGCCATCTTTATCAATCATTTTTAAACGGTAATAAGTAGTTGTTTTCACATCGGTATCAATAAATTGATATTGTTGCTGACCTGACGCGTTTTTAGCCTGTATATTACCGGTAGTTGAAAAATCTGCACCATTCACTGATCTCTCAATAATAAAAGAAGCCACATTGATCTCACTTGTAGTAACCCATTGCAATGTATTTCCGGCAGCTGTTGCTTTACCCGTAAAAGACACCAGTGTTAAAGGCAACAGGCTTCCTGTGCTTCCTACGCCAAAAGGAGAAAAAGAGGTAATGCCACTCATGGAAATGGTATAAGGATCAGAACCTGTTGCTGCGCTGGTAGCACCTTTAACCCATGCTCCTCCTTTGTAGTGGGATGGGAAAGCCGCAGTTCTGTTAAAGCCCGATTGTTCATCACCACTGTTCCACTGAAAGGTCAGCGTAACATTGGAACCACCGGGAGTGCCTTCTGTTATCATCCATGTTTTACTCACACTGTGTTGTGTTTCTGCAACCCCGGTTGGTATATCATTGGCATCGTATGAAGCAAATACACTCTGTATCACACGAACACCAAATGCATCGGATGTACCTGCATTGGTGAGCGTAACCGGTACATAGGAAGTAGCGGTGCCTACCGGAAAGATGACCGGGCTTGTTGTTCCACCTGTGCCAATGCCCTGCTGCTTTAATGATCCTGAACCATTGGTAATAACATAGCTGGAGGCATTGCCACCGGTAATGCCACCACCTGCACCAATTGTAAGGTCATTGTTTCCCAGTTGAAGTTTACTGGAAGTAATTGTAAACGTACCACTCACAGTAGCTGAATTGCCAAGTGTTTTAGTGCCGGTACCTGAAATCTCCAGGTCTTCATAGCTGCCTCCAGGAAGGGTTTGATTGCTTCCTGAAAAAGTTGTTTTTCCAACAGCAGAGAACGTTCCGTTATTGGTAGCCGATCCTTTGATGGTCAATGTCTGGCCGCTGTTGATGGAAACAGAAGCACCTGCTTGAATCAGAATATCATTGCAGATGGCGCTTGTAATATCTACCACAGGCATGTAGGGGGCACTGCTGCTGACGGTAACGTTGGTACTGGCCGTTGGCAATATGCCGCAACTCCAGTTAGCCGTGTTAGACCATAATGAACTGGATACGCCAAGCCAGGTGCCTGGCTGGTTTACTGTCAGTGTCCCTGCATTGGAGGTAGCATCAGGAGAGGCAGATCCGGATGCTATACATTTATATTGATATCCGTTCATACCGGCTGTTGCACCTGTGATGGTTAATGTGGTTGTAGTTACTCCCGAATAAGGGGCTGTATTACTCAGGTCACTAAAACTACCGCCATTGTTGGTGCTCACCTGCCATTTATAGCTGGTAGCATTGGAGGCTGTAATTGAAAAAGTGGTATTTGAACCAGCACAAACAGTGCTGTTGGATGGGTGTCCTGTAATACCTGGAGGTGCAGCGAAAGTAAACGGTGTATTATCCTTCATGGCCGGATTGATGGTGGTACCACCCTGAACACTCCAGTTGCTGATGTTAAGCACGCGGGAACGGTAGTCGCTGACTGTATTAAATCCGGTTCTCGGTCCGGAGTAAACTCCTTCGTTAGGACCAGGTGCTCCCGTCACAACCATTGCATAGCTGGAGATCGACGTTGGAAGAAACGAAGTAGCTGCAGCAATGACGGTCCCCGGGGTAGTCACCCAGTAGGGAGATCCGGCGGTGGACTGGTACTGGATACCTGCCAGCAGTGTTCCGCTGAAAGAGGTGGAAGATGCATAAGAGGCGCCTCCCGTACCCTCAAAAGCAAAGATCTGGTTCCCCGTAGAATTTCCAAGGGTCAGCCCCGAAGGTGTTCCGCTTCCGCTGCAGTTGTATGTAGCTACGGAGCCGTAGTTGGCCGTATTGCCTTCTACCCTTACAACCGTTCCTTTCGCAAGCCCGGTGGAAGGTCCTGTCCAGATAACATATTGCTCCATCCAGCGAACGGTGTTGCCGGTGTTGTCCGTGAATCCGCAATTGGTGAAGCGGATCTCTTTACTCGCACCGAGGTCTTTCCAGATTACAAACTCGAATCGTTTGGGGGTGATATTTGCCGTCAGTGAGATGAATGAAACATCTCCTGCAGAGAGGGATTGAGCTTTTCCGTTGAAGTAAATGTTCAGAAATAGAATGCAAAAAAGGAGTGCTGACAACTGGTGCTTCTTCATACGATACTGGATTAATACTATCGCTGGCAGTAATAGTTGGTTAATTAATAAGGTACAAATTGAATATTAGATATTTACTCTTACAGTAAACTGAGAGTAAGTCTATATATGTCAGAACGGAATAATCTGTATTTTATTATAATAACCAACAAATATTTAATGAATATATGACTAGTGGTCAATTGTTTAAAAGGCTATTTGCTACGAACCCTTCACTGGTGGCTCAGGGTTGCATTAAAACTTATTAAATAGTCCTGATATACAATTGACAACAATATATTTGCAGGCCAGAACCTATGTGAATGCTTTTATATCTGTCCCTGCTCGGTTTACTATTATCATTATTATTGCTTTATTTCAATGGCAGGCGATATAAATCTTCAATTTACCTGAGTGTATTCTTCTTCCTGGTCAGCTTATATACTTTCTACCATCATATTTTTGTTTACGAGAAATCCGCTTTCTGGATTGCCGTTTTGTATGTGAACCTGGCCAGTGTGTTTTATCTCACAGGTCCCATGGCCTATTTTTATGTACGGAGTGTGCTGAAGGATGATGCCAGGTTGCGGTGGAAAGACTGCTGGCATTTTTTGCCAGCCATTATCCATTTTTCGGCAGCTTTCCATTACGTGATAACACCCTGGTCCCATAAAATGGGCATTGCTGAGCAGATTGTTGCCAACGTGGAATTCATGGCTGAGCATAACGTGAATTATTTTGCCAAATGGCTGGGCCTCCAGGTGGTGTTCATCAGCCGGCCATTGATAGCTGTTTTATATACGGTTTACATATTGTTCCTGTTCATCCGGCATCAACGTAAACATGCGGCGGGAAGATACCTGGCAAAACAGCAAAAGATCATGAACAGGTGGATCTGGCTGTTCATCATTTTTCAGTTCATGCTTTTCATGAGCTTCCTGCTCTTCCTCATCGCGCGCTGGCCGGGCAGCACCGCATTGCAGTTCCTGAAAGTGACGGACCTTGAATTCGTCACTGCTTTTGCGCTGATCGGCCTGCTGCTGACCCCCTTCCTTTTTCCGCAGGTGCTCTATGGCCTGCCTGACTTTGAAAGGAGAGGAGCGGCGTTACCGGCTATTCCGGAAAAAAATGAACAACCCGGTGAAGAAAAAGAAGAAATTGAAACCACTGATGGATCAAGACCGTCCGGGCTGCAACTGGAACAATCCTATCTCGATAAGATCGGGGATGCCATCGATACATGCATGCACCAACAGCAACCATTCCTGGAACCCGAGTTCAATCTTTTGAAACTTTCTCATCTTATCAATATCCCTGCGCATCATCTCAGCTTTTATTTCAGGGAAGTAAGGGAGCAACCTTTCAATGATTACCGGAACGGGCTGCGCGTAGAGTATGCTAAAGAGCTCATCAGTTCCGGCCGTGCTGCCGAATTGACATTGGAAGCCATCGGACAACAGTCCGGTTTCGTATCCAAATCATCTTTCTTCAAAGCCTTCAAAAAAGTTACAGGAGATACGCCTGGTAGGTACACAGGTACCGTGGACAAAGGGGATACGATTGTGTGAATACCTTTTCATTGGTGCGGATTTACAAAATCGCTACCAACAGAACCCCACACTTATAACGATAGCGGATACGTGAAAATATCTTTGCGGCTGATATTTCACCCATCCTCGTTCACTGAACTGCTGACAAGCTGTCTGCGTTAGTGAGCCTGCTAATTCGTTATTTATGAAAAAACTTTACACGGCTCTTTTACTGCTATGCAGTCTCTCCGCTATTTCCCAGATCCCAGTGATCAGTTCTTTTACTCCTTTATCGGGTCCCGCCGGTACAGTTGTCACCATCACCGGTACCAATTTCAATACCACTGCTTCCCGGAATATTGTCTGGCTCGGGGGCATGAGATGTACCATCACATCAGCTTCAGCAACCTCACTCACTGTTACTGTACCTGAATATGCCGAATGGGATTTTTTTCATTATACCAATACTGGCACCACCAATTCCTGTTATTCTTCCAGGAAATTCCTGATCACTTTTACCTCTGCAAGGGGATATGATTATACGCCCGGCACCTTCCTGCTCACAGGCAGTTTCCCCGCCCAGGGAACGATGAATACCAACGTTCCCAACAACAAATATTTTATTGGCGATATCAATAATGACCGCCTGCCGGATGTTGTGATCCCCAGTGGATTCAATAATCTCACTTTTAATACTGGAAATATGGGTGGCGGGTCCACTCAAAGAAATGTGACCTTCACCAGCACTTCCTCCCAGAATATCGGTAGCATGTCCGCCGCCGATTGGGATGGTGATGGCGACCTGGACTATATGGTGGCCGTTCCCGGATACGCAGGTTCCGGTTTCCTGAAAAATAATGGATTGAGCAATGGAAACCCTGTGCTTGGCAATCTTGTGGCTACCGGCTCTTCCTATACTTTTTCGCCCAATCCTGTTGATTTCAATAACGATGGTAAGATAGATGTGATGGGCCTGTACGGTGTGCAGGACCAGATCTATGCCCTGGAAAACACCAATACCAATATTGCCAATGATCTTTCATTTGCAGCGGCCAATAAAAGCAACAGCAAATCGGCCTCATGGGAAGTAGGCCGTGTGGCCGACCTCGACAGAGATGGCAAAATGGACCTGGTGATCGGAGGCGGTTACAATAATGCCCTGCTGTTCACTGCCAGGAACACCACCACTGCCAATGCCACTGCTGCTAATTTTACTTATACCGTATCCAATGGAGTGGCCATTTCCGGTAACAGAACGCGGGAACTCAAAGTAGCCGACCTTGATGGAGACGGAAAAGATGATATCATTCTTGGAAATATTTCCAACGCTACCGTAAATGTTTTCCCTAATCTCAGTACTTCCGGAACTATTACGCTGGGAACACGCCTGGATATTGTTGCGGCTCAGTTCGGAGTTGTAACAGGCCTCGCCATCGGAGACCTGAACAATGATTCAAAACCGGATATCGTGTTGAGCACTTCCGGTATTTCAGGTTTGGTGATGCTGAAAAATACTTCCACCGGGGCAGGAAATTTTAGTTTTGAAGTAGTGCCGCTTACTGCATCCGGCCATAACCTGATTGATCTCCATGTAAGGGATATGAATGGAGATGGCGCGCTGGATATCCTGGGGATCTACCCTGGTGAGAATAGTGTAAGGTTATATAAAAACACCATCCAGAGCCCGCCCACATTTTATCCTACTACAGGATTTACCAACCTGGCGCAGCTGAGTAACTGGACGGCCAATCCAAACGGATCATCCGGTGGTTACAATCCCCCTGACTTCGGATCAGAAAAAGTATTTGTGCTGGCCAACAGAACCTTTTATGAGGTAAACGGCGATGCTACCATTACAGGAAAACTGACGTTGAGTGAAGACTATCCATTGACGGTGTACAATGGTACCCTCACGCTCACAGAAATGCCAGACTTTACAAGCACCTCTTACATCAGTACAGGTCCCAATGGCAGGTTCAGATTCCTGGTGCCAAACGGTACCGCAACCACTTTCCCTGTCGGAAGGTCTGCATACAATCCTCTTGTTATTACCAATAATTCAGGAGCAGCAGATTATTTCAGCGTGAACGTTGCCGATGGTGTATATCCCAATGGTGTATCAGGAATTGCACAAACAACCATGGTAGTGCGCAGGACCTGGGATATCAATAAGGAAACTGCCAATGGCGGCGCAGGAGTTGATTTTGAGTTCAACTGGAACGAAGGTGAAGCGGCTACGCTTGTTGATCCCCTGGTGTGGCACCATAACGGACGTGGCTGGGTGAAAGCCGAAGGGACCTCAGTGTCAGGCACCAATAAAATGACACTGACCGGTTACACCGGAACCTTCTCTCCGTTTTCTGTGATGTCTTTCAACAGCCCGCTGCCACTCACCTGGGGCGATTTCACCGGCAAACTGAAAGATGATAAAGTGCTGCTGGAATGGTCAACACTGGCTGAAAGTAATACACGTGATTTCCTGGTAGAGTACAGGGCTGAAGGACGCGACTGGGCACTTGCCGGAACGGTGGCTGCAGCAGGCCAAAGTAATACCGTGAAGCGGTATGCTTTTGTGCATGCCGATCCTGTAGCTGGTAATAATACATACAGATTGCGTCAGCGTGACCTTGATAATAATTCAAGCTTGAGTAAAGAAATCATAGTGTCAGTAAAGAGCACTGGCAGGAATGCTGATAAGGTCACTACCATAGCAACAGGTGGACTGCTTACGCTGACCATCCAGCAAACTGGTCCTGTAACAGTATTCAATAGCCAGGGAGCACTGGTGCTGAAGCAACAATTGTCTGCAGGCACGCATCAGTTGTCCGTAGGACATCTCAGTAAAGGTATTTATCAATGTGTTGTTGCAGGTAAGGCGTACAGGGTATTGATTCCCTGACCTGCACGATAGGCCCCTAAACCCTGAAAAGGACCGCAGTGGTGCGGTCCTTTATTTTTTTGTAACCTTAATTTTTTTATTACTTTAGTGCACTAACGATGCTGCTGCTTGTCTGTACTTCCATCATATAATGAAGTTGTATTGATCCAACGCCTCGCTGAAGGTGATCAATATGCGTTCAGAGTGATCTTTGAACGGCATTCCGGGCAGATCCATGCCGTAGGCCTCAAGATACTGAAGTCCCCCGAGCTCGCTAAAGACCTTGTACAGGACACATTCATGAAGGTGTGGCACCATCGTGAACAACTGAAAGAAGTCAAAAACTTTTCCGCTTATCTGAATGTGGTGTCGCGCAATCTCGCTATCGATCTGCTGCGAAAAAAGGTTTTTACCACTGAAAACGAAGAGTACCTGACCGGCTATTTCGCTGAAGATGCCGCCACGCCTGGCGAAGATGCCGAATACCGGGAACTGGAGCAGCTCCTTCACAATGCCGTGGACAATCTTCCCCCACAGATGCAGCAGGTATTCAGGCTGAGCAGGTTTGAAAGGCTCAGTCATGCTGAAATTGCTGAGCGCATGAATATCACACGCGTTACTTCCAAATCATACATGGTAAGAGCACTGGCTGCCGTTCGCAAATACCTCTCACACTATCAGTATGAATCACTTACCGGCTGGATTGCCATCTTTTTATTTTCCTGAATTATTTTTTTGAACAGACGCATTCCTCTTTCTTTTTCATCCGTCATTTGATTGCATGCTGCCGGAAAATCCGGCTTTAACGCATACGAAGCCATATGACTAAACAAGAAACCCTACGACTGCTTTGGGACAAATATGTAATGGATCAAAAGCTCTCTGCTCCTGAGCTCAGGCAGTTGAAAGAGCTGATCAATGATAAAGACAACAGCAGTCTTGTTCCGGAATTGCTCAATTCCGTTTACGAACAAAAACAGGAAATTTCCGCTGAATATTCTTCCGGCGATGCATTTAAAGAAATATGGGAAAAGCTTCATCAGCATCCGGAAACATCTCCCGCGCCTGTTATTACCTCTTCATTTAAAAGAAATTGGTGGAAATATGCCTCAGCCGCAGCAATCTTTATAGCTGCAGGTTTGGGCATTTACCGGTTTGTGATCAGCAACAGCGCTCAAACTATTGCAGAGCAGCCATCCGGTTCAGTACTCAGTTCTACTGAGATCCAGCCCGGTGGTAATAAGGCCATGCTCACGCTGGCCGATGGTTCCGTGGTAGCCCTGAATGATGCGCAGGATGGTGTGCTCGCTACGCAGGGGGGAGTGAACGTTGTCAAACTCAACAATGGTGAATTGTCATACCAGGCAGATAATAAACAGGCAAACGAAGTATTGTTCAATACCATCGCAACGCCCAGGGGTGGCAAATACCGGCTGACGCTTCCCGATGGCAGCAAAGTTTGGCTGAATGCTGAAAGCAGCCTCCGTTATCCAACCGCATTTACCGGAAAAACGCGCGGAGTGGTGTTGAAAGGAGAAGCATATTTTGAAGTGACTTCCAATGCTGCACAGCCCTTCCTGGTGGAAGTAAAAGACCTGAAAGTGGATGTTCTCGGCACCCGATTCAATATCATGGCCTATGAAAATGAAACCATCACCGCAACAACGCTGGTGGACGGCGCAGTGCGTGTTAGCGCAGCATCCCGGCAGCTTTTGCTGAAGCCCGGTCAACAGGCTTTGCAGGGAGAACATGGAAGCATGAAGATGGTCAATGATGCTGATATACAGCAGGCACTGGCCTGGAAGAATGATTATTTCCAGTTCAATGCAGATCGCTTCGATCAGTTAATGCGTCAGATAGAACGCTGGTATGATGTATCCGTAAAATTTGAAGGCGCTGTGCCGGAGAGAAAATTCGGCGGAAAGATCTCCAGGTTGAGCCCTTTAAATGATGTTCTCAGGATCCTGGAATTAAGCGATGTGAAATTCAGGGTCGAAGGAAAAACAATCACCGTTATCAACAAATAAATATAAAAAAGCTCAGGCATTAAAAAAGCCAGAAGTGCAGCGAACACTTCCAGCTTGACATTTAATGCTTTGAAGCCACCATTCTGGGGTAGACTTTCTAATACACTAAACAAGTCAAATGTATGCAAATTAATCTTTTGTCGGGCCGCTGGCATCTGCAGCGATCCCCGATAGCCAAATCGATGCTTATTATGAAATTGATTGCCTTTCTCATGTTGGTGGCCTGCTTGCAGGTAAGCGCTACAGGCATTAGTCAGTCTATTTCCGTTTCAGAGAAAAATGCGCCGCTGAAAAAGATCTTTCAGACCATCGAAAAGCAAACGAATTATGTGTTCTTTTTCGATGCGGATCAGCTGGCAAAAACAAAAAAGGTAGATGTACATTTTTCCAACGCACCCATTGAAGATGTACTGAAAGCCTGTTTAAAAGATCAGCCGCTTGAATATATAATCGTAGGTACCACTATCGTTATAAGAAAAAAAACTGTTGAGAAGGTGACTGAAGCAGATGCACCAGTACCGCTCACTGTGACCGGCAGAGTACTGGATGACCAGGGCAAGCCGCTTTCCGGGGCTTCTGTGGTAGTGAAAAATAAAAAGACAGGTATCAGTACTGATGCAGAAGGAAGGTTTTCCATAGAAGCGCAGCCTAATGATATTCTCGTGATCTCCTTTATCGGATTTGAATCAAAGGAAATTGCTGTTGGGAATCGTACTTCTATCGAAATTACTCTGACTCCTGATCAGAAGATAGGGGAGGACGTTGTTATTGTGGCCTATGGCAGGGTAAAGAAAGGCGACCTTACCGGATCCGTTTCCCAGGTAAAAGGAGCGGACCTCAGTTCATTTCCCACTACCAATGTATTGCAGGCCATGAGTGGCCGTGCTTCCGGCGTAAGGGTGATGCAGAACAGTGGCTTGCCCGGTGCGCCTGTCAGCGTGAGGATCCGCGGCGCCAACTCCATCCTGGGTGGAAATGAACCATTGTATATCATAGATGGTTTTCCCAGCACACCCACTTACCTGCAGAATGCGGATATCGAATCGATGGAAATTCTGAAAGATGCCTCCTCAACTGCCATGTATGGATCAAGAGGCAGTAATGGTGTTGTGATCATCACTACGCGCGGCGGTAAAAAGAATCAACCGACAAGAGTGAATGTGGATATGGGTTATAGCGTGCAGTCGATCACAAAAAAAATGAAACTGCTGAACCCGTTCCAATATGCCTCGCTGTATAATGAGCAGGCAAAAAATGATAATATAGCCCCTTATTTTTCCCAGGCACAACTGGATTCTTTTAAAAATATGCCGGGAACCGACTGGCAGGACCTGATGTTGCGCAATGCGCCTGTTTACACCAGCAACGTGAGTGTTGCGGGTGGAAATGATAAAACAAGCTTTTTCCTTTCCGGCGGCCTCTTCTCTCAACAGGGGATCATTCCTAATTCAGACTATAACAGGTATTCAGTAAGAGTGAACCTTAGCCATGAGATCAGTAAGGTTTTCAGCGTAACGTATACCAGTGCTTATACCAGGAGTGACCGCACTCACCAGGGATCCACACCGGGTAACAGGGGAAGTGATATGTTCGGAGGTATGTTGTTCGCTCCGCCAACTGTAGGTCCTTATGATGCCAATGGCCGTTATGTAAGATTGAATACGCTCTATTCCTTTATTTCCAACGCCATTATCAACCCTGTTGCAACAAAGAATGAAGCGTCTGCCGGCACAAAATCAGATGATTTTGTAGCCAACCTGAACCTTCGTGTGAAACTGTTGAAAGACCTTGAGTTCAGGGTATCCGGCAACGTAATGAACAATAATACCCGCAATGATAACTTCACTAACCGGGAGCCTTACGCGTTGAACTCAGCAGGGTATGCCAGTGTGAACACCAACCAGTTCACCAGCCTGCTCAATGAGAATATCGTCAACTATAAAAAAACGATTGCGGGCAAACATGCACTGGATGTGGTGGCCGGCGTGGCCAATCAGCTGGACAAAGCTTCGAATATGGGCTCAGGCAATGCCCAGGGTTTTCTCAGCAACACCGTCAACACAGGAAACCTGCAATCGGCCAGCGTACCTGGCCTTCCCAATTCAGGATATTCCAGAACAGCTTTGTCTTCATTCGTAGGCCGTGTGAACTATGCATTTGACCAGCGTTATCTTTTGACTTTCAGTTTCCGCCGCGATGGTTATTCCGCCTATTCCAAAGATTCCCGCTGGCAGAATTTCCCTTCAGCGGCCATTGCCTGGAGGGTTTCCAATGAACCGTTCCTGCAGAACTCGCGCATCGTGTCAGATCTGAAACTGAGAGCATCCTACGGCCGTACAGGAAATACTTCCATCAATGCTTACCAGACCCTCAATATCCTCCAGGTGTATAATACCATCTTTGGCGATGATCTGGTTATCAGCTATGCGCCACGCAAGGAATATCCCGGAAACCTGAAATGGGAGAAGACGGACCAGGTAGATATTGGTATCGATGCTGGACTGTTCAATAACAAAGTGCGCATCACCGCCGATTATTATTACAAGAGAACCACCGACCTCCTGAACAAGGTGCAGTTGCCCACTTCTTTCGGCTATGAAGATGCCTTGCAGAACGTAGGGGAGATCAGCAACCGTGGTGTGGAGATAGGGATCGATGCCACTGTGGTGGATAACAGCGACTGGAAATGGACGCTGGGCGGTAATATCGCATTCAACCGCAACAGGGTGGAGAAACTGTACAAAGGCCAGGACATTGTAGGCTCCAATATCTTCACCGGCAACCTAAATGATTATGTGAATATCCTGCGTGAGGGTGAGCCAGTGTTTGCATTTTATGGATATAAAGAGATCGGTTATACAGATAACGGATTGATCAAATACGAAGACAAGGTGGCGGATGGGTCTATCAATGCGCTCGACAGAAGCATCATCGGAGACCCCAACCCTGATTTCATCTATGCGCTGAACTCGGTTACTCGTTTCAGGGATTTTGAACTGACCCTGTTCTTCCAGGGCTCACAGGGCAATGACATCTTCAACCTCAATAAAGCCAGCACACTGGATATGGGATGGGGATTGAACCAGCCCGAAGATGTGTATACAAACCACTGGACGCCCGAAAACACCAATGCAAAATATCCCAAGCCAACCAGTAAGATCAATGGCAACGTGTCCACAAGATTCATAGAAGACGGATCGTACCTGAAGCTCAGGAATATCATGCTCGCTTATTCACTTCCTGTTCAGAACTGGAAGATCAAACATGTGAAATCTGCCCAGCTCTATGTGAGCGCGCAGAATATGATCAGGATCACCAATTACTCCGGCTATGATCCCGAAGTGAATGCCTATGGCTCTTCAACATCCATTGCACAGGGTGTTGACTATACAGTGTATCCAAACAACAAGTCTGTTACCATTGGTTTCCGTTGCGGATTTTAATCAGAAGTTTTAAATCATTTCGATATGAAAAATATTTTTGGATTGGCAGTTGTTTGTGCGCTGGCGCTTACATCCTGCTCTAAGTTCTTGGAAGAAAATCCACAGCAGATTGCCGTGGAGAATTTTTACAATACTCCGGTGGAAATGGAAGCAGGCCTGAATGCTATCTATGAAACGGTCCGGTACCTCTCCACCTTTGGTGGTTTCTATACCATCCAGCATGAGATCAATACTGAATATATGTATGGCCGTGGCAGCTTCGCCCCGATGAATGCATATGATGGACTGGACAATACCAATGTTGGTCGTATCACCGATACCTGGAATAACTTTTACAAGGGCATCCGCAATGCGAATATCATTATAAAAAAGGCGCCGCTGGCCAAACAGATCACGGATGCCGAAGAAGCGAGATATGTTGCTGAAGCGCGTTTCATGAGAGGCCTGTTCTATTTCCACGTAGTAAGGAACTGGGCAGGTGTACCCTTGCATGATGAGAATAATATCGATTCCATCAATGTACCTAAAAGCAGTGCTGCCAAAATCTATGACCTGATTCAGCAGGACCTGGTTTTTGCTGAGAACAATCTTCCTGACAATCCACGGCTTGTTGGTACGCCTTCCAAATGGACGGCCAAAACCGTGCTGGCTGAAGTATACCTGACACTGGAGAAATATGATCTGGCCAGAAAAGCCGCCTGGGAAGTGATCGATTCAAAGAAATACTCACTGGTGAATGTGACTGTAAGGGATGATTTTGAAAAGATATTCGGACGGGATGCCAACAATACTTCAGAAGAGATCTTCTACTTCAAGTATTCCTCCAAGGTATCCGGACAGGGCTACCAGTACCTGGCATACCTGCATGCGGCAAAGACCACGCATTTTCCACCGGGAGGTTTCAGTACTATTTACAGTGATTCTCTGAATCCCTTCCTGGCAAACTGGGACCGTAACGATCTGCGCTATTATTTTACCTGGTATCCTTCTGATGTTGGTGTAACTGCCAAATCAACGGTGCTGGTTAAGAAGTTCAGTGACCGCTCGGCAACCATTGCTCAGGGAAATAATGATTATCCTTTATACCGTTATGCAGATCTTCTTTTGTTTTACGCAGAAGCTGAAGCCAGCATGAATGGCGCACCTACGGCGGACGCGCTTGAAAAGCTGAACATGGTCCGCCGCAGGGCTTATGGTAAACCGGTGAATACACCTGATGCAACTGTTGACCTGAAACTGGCCGATTATCCGGACCTTAATTCCTTTGTGAGACGTGTAGTGCTGGAGCGTGGATATGAAACAGTAGGAGAAGGGAAACACTGGTTTGATCTGAAAAGACTGGGCATCTGGAAAGAAACGATTCAGCAGGTGGAAAACCTGGTACTCAAAGACAAACATATGTTATGGCCGATCCCTCCGCGGGAGTTCAATGGAAATACCGCGCTGAACCCTACCGTGGATCAGAACCCCGGCTACTAACCAGTGTATTGAATAAAAAAGAAGATCATGAAGTATTCAGTTCTGTTTGCTGTTTGCAGTTTAATAGTAGTATCTATAGCAGGTTGTAAAACCGGAGAAGATAAAACAGATATATGTATCTATGGCGGTAATGCAGCTGGTGTGATTGCTGCATACACCGCTGTAAAGATGAATAAGAAAGTTATTCTCATAGAGCCTGGTTTTCATCTGGGTGGATTGACCACCGGTGGACTGGGTTATACCGATATCGGCAATAAGTACGCGATCAGCGGCCTTTCGCTGGATGTGTATCGCCGCATAGGAAAACACTATGGCAAGTTTGAACAATGGATCTTCGAGCCCAGCGTAGCTGAAGATGTGATGAAGCAATACATCCAGGAGGCAGGCGTGCAGGTGATCTATGGCCACCGCGTGGAAAAAGTGGAAAAGACAGGAACGAAGATCAGCAGCATAACAGTTCAGAAAGAAGATGGCGCAAGTAAGCAGATCGCTGCCAGCATGTTCATCGATTGTTCTTACGAAGGCGATGTGATGGCGCGCGCAGGTGTTACTTACACTGTGGGTCGCGAAGCGAACAGTCTGTACAATGAAACCTATAATGGCGTGCAATTGCTGGAAGGTCACCAGTTCCCGGATGGGATCGATCCGTATAAAGTTCCGGGCGACTCGTCAAGCGGTCTGGTCTGGGGTGTAAGTGATGGGCAGTTGGCTGAAAGAGGAGCCGGCGATAAAAAAGTGCAGGCCTATAATTTCAGGATCTGTCTGAGCAATAAACCGGAGAACCGGGTTGAAATTACCCGTCCGGATAATTACGATAGTACGCGGTATGAATTACTGCTTCGCTACCTGCAAAAGAAAGTGCCCGGTGACCTCTGGGGTTTTCTGAAGTTTGACCTGATGCCGAATAATAAAACGGATATCAATAATAATGGACCGATCTCAACAGATATGATCGGCTATAACCATAATTATCCCGAAGCGGATTATGCCACCAGGAAAAAGATCCAGAAAGAGCATGAAGACTATACAAAAGGCCTCCTGTATTTCATCGGCCATGATCCACGCATGCCTGAGCACCTGAGAAACCAGATGCTGCAATGGGGCTATCCAAAAGATGAATATACGGATAACGGCAACTGGTCGCTACAAATGTATGTCCGCGAATCACGCCGCATGGTAGGTGCTTATGTGATGACGCAGCACAACTGTGAAGGACGCGAAGTGGCGGAAGATGCTGTAGGTATGGCTGCTTACACCATGGACTCTCATAACTGTCAGCGACTGGTGGTGAATGGTATGGTGAAGAATGAAGGAAATGTAGAGATCGGGGGATTCGGTCCGTACCCTATTTCTTACCGCTCGCTGATCCCGAAGAAAGGAGAGTGCGATAACCTGCTGGTGCCGGTATGTCTGTCGGCTTCTCATATTGCTTACGGCTCCATCCGTATGGAACCTGTATTCATGGTGCTTGGCCAGTCTGCTGCTATTGCCGCTGCTTTAGCGATAGAAAATGGAAATGACGTACACCAGGTGGATATTAAAAAGCTGCAGGCAAAACTGAAGACAGATCCGCTGATGAATGGAAAAGTTCCGGAAGTACTGGTAGACAATGATGATAAGACCGGCGTTACAGTAATTGGTAACTGGCAGGTGTTGAAAAAAGGTGCTTACGGCAGCTCCATGCTGGTTGACAGCAGCAAGGGAAAAGAAGCGAAATCCATTCAGTTTGCGCCTTCCATTTCCACCGATGGCGATTACCAGGTGTATATCTACATTCCCAAATTAAAGGAAATGAGCTCTCAGATCCCCATTCAGATAAATGGTGCATCTGGAAATAAAAGCATGGTGATAAAACCCGCCGAGATCATCGTTGAAGGACAGACCTCCGGTGAATGGGTAAGCCTGGGCATACATAAATTTTCAAAAGATCAGAAAGGATATATTGAGATCAGTAATGCCAATGCAGACGGATATCTTCCGGCTGATGCCATACTGTTCATTCCACAGTAGAGCAGGCGCTTCTGCTCACTCCTTCGTCAGAAACATAAAATAATTGCCATATGAGAAAGATTTTACTCCTGGTTTGTCTTTGCATCCTGGCATGCATAGACAAGCTCGATGCACAGTTTTTGTTGATTGATGATATGCAGGGAAACGGGCCTGCATCCGGTATGTGGATCTATAATGCCGGCTCCGGTGCAACAGGGTCTGTGATCTTCAATGCGCCCAATCCAGGTCCATCCTCTGTAAACTCAACTTCACACACAGCAAAATTTACAAAAGATACCAGCTGCTCGCCATATATGGCGGCAGCTGTTACGCTATCATCTCCGCTCGATCTGAGTGCCGGTGCCACTTTCCGGATGATGGTGTACAGCAATGTGAAAGAAGATGTGATGTTCAAGCTCCAGCCCGGCACAGATTATACGCAGGCTGTATTTCAGACTTACCGTATAAAGAATGTGAATCAATGGGAAGAAGCGGTGTTCACATTCACAGGTATCAATAACCGGACAGACCTGAACAGGATCGCCATTCAGTTTATCGATGGTAAGAAGGCAAATGGCATTCTGTATTTTGATCAGATCCAGGCGCCGAACCCAACCAGCCTGTATTTCACGCCCACCAATATTCCCATGGGAGCGGAGAGTGGGAAGTTCATCGACGTGAACCTGCATGGTAATATTTTCAAGCCGGTGCTTGATCCGGCTGGCTGGATCAGCTCTGCATTGCCACCGGGTGTGTCTGTTGGCAGTATTGCAAGGGTCAATGATACCATGGCCAGGATAACACTGGCAGGTAATTCGGCGGTTAACTATTCAAGGACTGTTTTTTCTCTTTCCATAAATGGAAGTGAATTACAAAACCCCAATGCAGCTGCATACAATGCAAAGGGATCGGTAGTGTTTGATGGAAATCCAGACTGGACGATGATCTATAATGATGAATTTGAAGTGGATGGATTGCCGGACCCAACGAAATGGTCGATCGATGCACGTCCGAAAGGCTGGATCAATAATGAGCAGCAGGTGTATACCGATGCAGCACGGGATAATGCGAGGGTGAGAAATGGGAACCTGATCATTACCGGGAAAAAAGATTTTCCAACCGGTGATCCCAATGCACCCTGGTCTTCCGCACGATTGGTGTCGCTTGGTAAAATGGAATTCCTGTATGGAAAAGCGGAGATGCGCGCAAAGCTTCCTCGTGCACGTGGCTCCTGGCCTGCTTTCTGGCTGATGCCG
>NZ_JBQCGW010000306.1:0-21749 GCF_051955275.1 Pseudobacter sp.
CAAAAAGGATATGTCAATCGCGACCTTTTTTTTTAATTTTTTTTTTGTGCTTTGTGCTAACTGGGTTTCCCCGGGTTGGTTTGTTATTATATCTCCCGGGGGGGGCCGCCCGCGACTGGCACACTATGATAAATTAAATTACTATGAGTTTCAGAATAGACAGGCAGACACTCGATGAATTGAACCTGCTGGGTAAATTCCGTCATGGCTCTGTATACCATCTCTTCAACCAGGTGAAAACAAGAGGAGGCGAGCAATTGCTGGATTCCATGTTCCGTGATCCGCTCACCAACGAAGTAAGCATCAACACGCGCAGCAGCATCTTCCGTTATTTCCAGGAGCAGCGTCTGGATTTTACGCTGGATGTACAACAGGTAACGCTAATGCGCGAATACCTCGATACCGGGGCAACCGGAAGCGCCCCCATGGTAATGGCCGGAATGATGGTCAAAAAAATACTGGCTTCACTGACCCGTGATGAACGGTACAAGAAGAATATCCAGGGTCTGCAGGCCACCATCGTAACCCTAAAGAAAACTTCCGGCATTGTAGCGATCCTGCAAGGCAATAGTCCTTTTGCCTCAAGGGTGAGCAGTATCAGGAAAATTCTTGATACACCCAATGTAGCCAGGCTTACAGAACTGGATATCTACCAGGACCTGCCTGTACGGACACTTGCTTTTTATGAGCATCTTCTTAAAAGCAGGCTGAGTGCCGAAATGGAAGAGGTATTACAGTTCATTTATGAACTTGATGTATACATTTCCGTTGCTGCGGTAGCCGCCCGCAAAGGCTTTTCATATGCAACAGCCTTGCCGCCCGCAAAGAATTTGCTATCTGTGAAAGAGCTCAAACATCCATGCATAGACAATGCCGTGGGTAACGATCTGCTGATGCAGGAGAACAGCAATGTGATCTTTCTCACCGGAGCCAATATGGCCGGTAAGTCAACCCTTATGAAGAGTATCGGCATCGGTATGTACCTGGCGCATATGGGATTCCCCGTAGCTGCAAAGAGCATGGAGTTTTCTGTAAGGCAGGGTTTGTACTCTTCCATCAACGTGGCCGATAATATCGGGCTTGGTTACAGCCATTTCTATGCGGAAGTGGTTCGCGTAAAACAGGCCGCAGATGCTGCCGCCAGTGGGCAACGCCTGCTGCTGATGTTCGATGAACTGTTCAAAGGAACAAATGTAAAAGATGCCTACGATGGTACCCTTGCCGTAACGGAAGCGTTTGCGGAATACCAGGACTGCCTTTTCATCGTATCCACGCATATCATTGAAGTGGGAGAGGACCTGAAGGCTTCCAATATCCAGTTCCGGTTCCTGCCAACCATTATGGAAGGATCACATCCCCGTTATACCTACAGGTTACAGGAAGGTATAACCGAAGACCGACAGGGTATGATGATCATCCGTAACGAAGGTATTCTTGAAATGATGAACTCCTGACATGTAATAAGCAATGCCTCTGAATGGAAAGCCCGCCACTGAGCGGGTTTTCCGCATTATTCGGGTTAGGTGACCAGTTGATGGTTGACCATAAAAAAACAGGCGCCGTTGCAGGCGCCTGTTCTGTTTTATACTGAATTTGATTCAGGTCAGCTTATGCTACAGCTTTCCCAACCAGGGCAGCTGCTTCGCTCAGGAGGATGGCAGACTGAACTTTCAGGCCGCTTTCTTCGATGAGTTTCTTGGCTTCTTCAGCATTGGTTCCCTGGAGGCGTACAATGATAGGCACTTCAATATTGCCGATGGATTTGTACGCGTCGATCACACCCTGTGCAACCCTGTCGCAACGAACGATACCACCAAAGATATTGATGAGGATCGCTTTCACTTTAGGATCTTTCAGGATGATACGGAAACCTGCTTCCACGGTAGTTGCGTTGGCAGTACCGCCTACGTCCAGGAAGTTGGCAGGCTCACCGCCGCTCAGCTTGATCATGTCCATAGTGGCCATGGCCAGACCGGCGCCGTTCACCATACAACCCACGTTACCGTCGAGTTTCACGAAGTTCAGGTTGAACTTGCCTGCTTCCACTTCTGTAGGATCTTCTTCGCTGATATCGCGGAGTGCTTCCAGGTCAGGGTGGCGCATCAATGAGTTGTCATCCAGGTTCATTTTGCAGTCAACTGCAATGATCTTCTCGTCTGAAGTTTTGAACAGGGGATTGATCTCCAGCATGGCGCAGTCCAGTCCAACATATGCATTGTAAAGATTGGTCACAAATTTCACGCAGTTCTTGAATGCTTCACCTTTCAGTTGCAGGTTGAACGCGATCTTGCGCGCCTGGAAAGGAAGCAGTCCGCCGCTGGCGTGTACCCACTCTTTGAAGATCTTGTCTGGTGTGTTATGGGCCACTTCTTCAATGTCCATACCACCTTCAGTACTGTACATGATCACATTCTGACCTTTTGTACGGTCCAGCAGGATCGACAGGTAAAACTCCTTTACAGGGTTGGGGCCAGGATAGTATACGTCCTGGGCTACCAGTACCTTGTTCACCAGTTTGCCGGCAGGACCAGTCTGGATGGTAACCAGTGTACCGCCAAGGATATTGCTGGCGATCTGTTTGATCTCCTCAGCGCTTTTGCCCACGGCTACGCCGCGCTGCTCGCTACCCTGGATCTTGCCTTTACCGCGGCCCCCGGCGTGGATCTGTGCTTTCACCACGGCGAAGTTATTGCCAAATTGTACTTTCAGATTTTTGTAGGCTTCTTCTGCTGCATCTGCCCTGTCTACCGGAATTCCTTCCTGAACAGGTACATTGTATTTTTTCAGTAATTCTTTCGCCTGGTACTCATGGAGATTCATGCGGGGAAATTTTTGGCGAAAATAGGAAAAACGAACAACAGTTACGAGATGATTAGTGAGCTATATTTGCGCCATCTATGAGTACCATCATCCGGCAACTGGAAGAAACAACCGCATTCCTGCGTTCCCGCTACCCCCATACGCCTGCCGCAGGCATCGTACTGGGCAGCGGTTTGGGTAATTTTACCACCCAGATCCAACCCGAACTGGAGATCCCTTACAGCGAGATCCCCCATTTCCCTGTTTCCACCGTGGAAGGGCACCGGGGCCGTCTCATTTTCGGAACCGTGGCGGGGAAAAGGGTAGTGGCTATGGCCGGACGTTTCCATTTTTATGAAGGTTACTCCGCTGAAGAAGTGGTTTACCCCATCCGGGTGATGAAATCCCTGGGGGTTGACCAACTCCTGCTGTCCAATGCTGCCGGTGGTGTAAATCCCGCATTCAGCGTGGGAGATCTCATGGTGATCACCGATCATATCAGTTTTTCCGTGATCAATCCCCTGCTCGGCAGGAACGAGCCGCTGCTCGGGCCCCGCTTCCCGGATATGAGCGAGCCCTACAGCAAGGACCTGGTAAACCGGCTGAAATCCATTGCCGCTGAAGAAGGCATCAAACTGCAGCAGGGAGTATATTATGGTGTAACCGGCCCCACTTTTGAAACCAGGGCCGAATACCTGCTCATCCACCGCCTGGGCGGCGATGCAGTGGGCATGAGCACCGTACAGGAAGTGATTGCGGCTATCCATATGGGTATGAAAGTGGCGGCAGTTAGCGTGATCACTGACCTTGGTATAAGAGAAGAAGATAATGTGATCACCCATGAAGAAGTGTTGCAGGCAGCCGCTGAGGCAGAACCCAGGCTCACCACATTGTTCACCAAACTGATACAGAAAATGTAGGGTGTGCCCAGTCGCTCGCGTCCCCGCGAGTGACTTATATTTGTTCGCCTCCGGCGAACACCGTGTCGCCGGAGGCGACGGAATAAACGTCACTCGCGGGGACGCGAGTGACTGGCGACAGCGAAACGAAGCGCCAAGTTTCTGTTAATTGGATAAGATTTTCGCTGCAGCCAAACATCAGCAATAATTTTAATCACTAATTTTCCGCCCGTTAATCCGGCGATATATTTTGAAGACGAGATATCTTATCATAGCAGCCTTTCTCTTATTGTCAGCCTTTGCGAACAACGCTGCCGCTCAGGACCCATTCCGAAGATTACAGGGCATGGGCCGCGGCATGGGCGGCGGAGGCGGAAAAGTAGACACCGTACTGCATCGTACCGGCCTGGAAGATTCCATTACCATCCGGTTCCGTTACCTCGACAGCAGCAGGTTGCGCAGTTTCGATTCCTCCCTTACTGATTTCTCCGACAGATACCCCATTCCCTGGAGCTCCGTCAACCTCGGCAACCTGGGAACAGCGGCCCGTAACCTGATCTATTCACCCTTCCTGAAACCAGGATGGGACCATGGTTTCAGGGGATACGACAACTACCTCTGGAATGTAGAGGAAACCAAATTCTATACCACCACCAGGCCCTTTTCCGAAATGGATTATGTACTTGGCAGCAGGGCCGAACAATTCATACAGCTTACACATACCCAGAATATCCGCCCCAACTGGAATGCAGGTTTCCAGTACAGACTGATCAATTCACCAGGCACCTACCAGAACCAGAGTGTCAACCATAATAATTACCGCTTCCACAGCTGGTACCAGAGCAAGAATAAACGCTACCAGAATTTCGTGGTGGTAGTGGGCAACAAACTCCAGGCAGGAGAGAACGGCGGTATCAAAACCGATGTCAATTACCTGGAAGATGAAGCCTACCGCGAACGCTCTTCCATTCCCACACAACTGGGACAGGACCAGCCCGGCAGCAGGAACTTCTTCACCTCCTCCGTTCAGACCGGTTCCTTTTTCACCACCGGCGCGTACATGATGAGGCAGCAGTATGACCTGGGACAGAAAGATTCCATTGTTACAGACTCCACCGTAGTGCCTTTGTTCTATCCAAGGCTCCGCCTGGAACATTCCATCAGCTACAATACCTATAAATACAGGTTCAGAGACCAGAGCGCGGACAGTACTTATTACTGGGACAAGTACCAGTACTATATTCCAACCTCAAGAGGTACTTATTTTACACAGGATTTCTGGAAGATCCTCACCAATGATTTTTCGGTGTACCAGTTCCCCGATGCAAAGAATCCGCAGCAGTTCATCAAAGTGGGAGCCACGCACCAGCAGATCAGTTTTTCATCCATCAAGCAGGATCAACCCTGGGGAAATCTGAAGGACCATAATATCTTCATTCATGGTGAGTACCGCAATAAAACGCGCAACAAGAAATGGGATATCGAGGCTTTTGGAAATTTCTATTTCAAAGGCATGAACACCGGCAACTACACGGCTTATGTGAGCCTGCAACGCTTACTGAGTGAACGCATCGGTTCCCTTCAGGTGGGTTTCCAGAACACCAACCGTACCCCTTCTTTCGTGTACGATATTTACAGCGGTTTCTATTTTACGCCGCCTAAAACACTCAATAAAGAGAATATCACCAATCTGTTTGGTTCCTACAATGTGCCGCGCCTTCAGTTGAAACTGAGTGCCAATTATTACCTGATCACCAACCTGGCTTACATGAGGGATAATTTTGTGGTGGACCAGGCTAGCACTCCTTTCAACATCTTGCAGGTAACAGCACAGAAAGAGTTCCATCTCAGCAAGAGCAAACACTGGAACTGGAGAACCTGGGCAGTTTTGCAGCAACGCGCAGGCGATGGTCCCGTTAACATGCCGCTGTTCACTTCGCGCAACCAGATCGGTTACGATGGTAATCTCGGCTTCAAGAACCTGAATATGAGCCTGGGACTGGAAGTGCGTTATTTCACTCCGTACAATGCGGATTCATGGTCGCCCCTCACAGGCCAGTACGTATTCCAGGATACTGTGAAAGTGAAGCTGAAAGCCCCTGAGATCGGAGCCTACCTGCACTTCAGGATCAAAACATTTACCGCCTATGTGCGCGTTGAAAACCTGAATGCACTGGATGTGACCACCGGCAGTTTTACCAGGAACAATATCCCTACCATCGGTTACCCATATCCTGGTATGCAGCTCCGCATTGGCATATTCTGGGCTTTCGTGAACTAGCAATATGTTAAAAGTCAATTAATTGACAGAAGTCCTTTTGCAGTTTCAAAATACCTGCTACATTTGTCTGGAATGAAAAGGTCATGGATCGCCATATTAGCCATTTTGTATATCACGGTTACCTCCGGGGTGATTGTGAATGTACACTACTGCATGGGCAGCATTGCCAGTGTAGCATATGGCTGGGACGATCATGATGTTTGCGGCAAATGCGGCATGACTGATAAAAAGGCCGGATGCTGCCACACAGAATACCAACTGGTGAAAGTGGACGACGAGCACCAGTATCTTCCCGCCCACCTTCCTTCATTTGAAATGCCTGTGAGCATCATCCCCGACGAGATCGTGTGGATAGATCCCGCTCCGGCGCAACCACAACCCATCGCTTTCAATTTTGAAGATCCTCCGGATCCATACGGTAATTCGGCTTATCTCCCCATTTGTGTTTTCAGGATCTGATACAAGGCTGTACAAACAGAACTTCCCCCTATTGTTTGAAACAACCTTTTTATCATTTTCTATTTTATTAATATGAAAGCACAATCTATCATCCTTTCTGTATTTATTTTATTCGCAGCATTTACAGTTAACGCACAAAACGGCCTGAAAAAAGATACCATCAAAGTATGGGGCAACTGCGGCATGTGCAAGAAGATCATCGAGAAATCAGCCATCACCGCCGGTGCAAAAACAGCCGACTGGAATACAGATACCAAAGTACTGGCCGTTACCTACAGCGCCAAAGCCTCCAATAATAAAAAGATCCAGCAGTCAATTGCTGCATCAGGATACGATACCCAGGATTTTACAGCTAACAACCAGGCATACGACAAGCTCCATGCCTGCTGCAAATACGACCGCAAGGAAACAGCCAGTGTAAAGGAAGAAAAAAGCTGCTGCGAAGGAAGTGAAAAAGCATGCTGCAAAGACGGCGAAAAAAAGGACTGCTGCTCCAAAGAAGGACAGAAGACCGAAGGCCATCAGCATCAGTAATCACTATTAAAAACTTCAAACAGCAGATTTATGAAAAAAATATTCTTCCTGGCAGTGGCGTCACTGCTCAGCTTCGCGGGCATGTCCCAGTTTAATAAAGCATCTCTTCAGGCGGCAGGACTTACCTGCGCCATGTGTACCAAGGCTATCAATACCAGCCTGGAGCAGCTTACTTTTATAAAGGATGTTGACGTGGATATCAAAACATCCAGCTTCATCATCAATTTCAAAGAGGGCAGCAATGTTGACTTCGACCAATTGAAAAACGCGGTGGAAGATGCAGGGTTCTCTGTAGCCAAACTGAGCGCTACCGGTACTTTCAATAACCTGAAAGTGGAGAACGATGTACATGTACAGATCAGTGGAAAAAACTATCATTTTCTCAATGTGAAACCCCAGACCCTGGATGGAGAAAAGACCATCGTGCTGGCCGACAAAGATTTTATGAACTCCAAAGAGTTCAAAAAGATCAGCGCCGCCACCAAAATGGCCTGTGTTCATACCGGCAAGGCAGGTGAGTGCTGCTCAAAAAGCGGTATCAGCGCCAACAGCAGGATCTATCACGTTACTATCTAAGGAGGGACCACTATGAAAAGATTTTTTACCGGGGCATTACTGCTCCTGACCACACATGTACTTACAGCACAGGAACTCTATGTATTTGCTGATCCGGCCTCCAATGTGCCCGCCAAATCCATCAGCGCCAAATATTCCGGCAAGTTCCTCCGCTCAGCGCATACTGACCGCATCGAACAACGCCATATGGCAGAAGGCATGCTGGGGCTCAGTAAGGAATGGATGCTGCGCGGTTCCACCACTTTCTCGGATATGTATTCAGAGAACCTTCGCTGGGAAAGCATGAAGCTCTATACCAAGTACCGCTTCCTGAGCATCGATGATGTGCACAAACATTTCCGAATGGCGGCATTTGCAGAAGCAAGTTACAGTCGCAATGATATGATGTACGATGAGCTCAGTCTCGACGGGGACCAGAGCGGTGTGCAGGCAGGCGTGATACTCACCCAGCTTTGGGATAAACTGGCGGTAAGCGGTACCTTCGGGTATCTGCAGACCTTCAAGAAGAGTTCTCCGGGCAAGTACATCCCATCCGATAATCCGCTGCACCACGAAGGAACGTACGCAGCATGGCCGGAGCAGGCTTTCAACTACACCATTTCAGCCGGTTACCTGTTGTTCCCCAGGCATTATACCAGTTATAAGCAGACTAACGTTAACCTGTATGCGGAATTACTGGGGCAGCAGACACTCGATAAAAAATACTTCTTTATCGACTTTGCTCCCTCCATACAGTTCATCTTCAATAGTAATTCCAAGCTCAATGCGGGTTACCGGATAGAGCTCAACAGTGATATGCAACGGATGGCGCAGAACAGGTTACTGGTAAGTTTTGAGTATGTGTTCCTCAATGCTTTGAAAAAGAAGCGGTAGGCACAATTGTATAAACAGTTCCGGTAATTGTGTAACAGGCAGGGCAGCAGGGCGTGGTAACTTTGAAGTCTCAAAATTATATCATGGAAACCTCAACCAAAGCGCTTGTAAGCAAAACGATACCCGTTACCGGCATGAGCTGCGCGGCATGCGCAGTGAGTGTGGAATCGATGCTGGCCGCACAGGATGGCATCAAAGAAGCGGGCGTGAATTTTGCTACACAATCCGTGAAAGTGTTGTTTGATCCTTCAAAAACAAACACCACGGCCATGCAGCAGGTGGTCCGCAGTATCGGATACGACCTGATCATCGATGAAGAAAACGCCCCGGAGAAACAGGAAGCCCTCCAGGCAACAGCATATCAGCAGCTGCAACGGAAAACCATTGCAGCTGCTTTACTGACCTTACCGGTAGTAGCGATCGGCATGTTCTTCATGGAAATGCCCTACGGTAATTACATCATGTGGGCGCTGTCCACTCCGGTACTGTTCCTTTTCGGCCGTTCTTTCTTTATCAATGCAGTAAAGCAGGCCCGGAAGCGCAAAGCCAATATGGATACCCTGGTGGCGCTCAGCACAGGGATTGCGTATCTTTTCAGTGTGTTCAATACCCTCAACCCCGGTTTCTGGCATTCCCGCGGACTGCATCCCCACGTTTATTTTGAAGCCGCCGCCGTTGTGATCGTGTTTATCATGGTGGGAAAATTGCTGGAACAGAGAGCCAAAGGAAATACCAGTTCCGCTATCAGGAAACTCATCGGATTACAACCCAGGACCGTACATGTAATAAAGAATGGTGTGCCGGTTGAACTGCCCGCTACCCAGGTGCAACCCGGAGATCTCATCCTGGTGCGTGCCGGTGAAAAGATACCGGTTGATGGTATAGTGGAAGAAGGAGAGTCTTACGTGGATGAGTCAATGATCTCAGGTGAGCCTGTTGCCGTGCGAAAAGCCAAGGATACCAGCGTGCTGGCAGGCACCATCAACCAGCAGGGCAGCTTCCGTTTCCGCGCCGAGAAAGTTGGCAGCGAAACCATGCTGGCCGGCATTATCCGCATGGTGCAGGAAGCCCAGGGCTCCAAGGCCCCGGTACAGAAACTGGTAGATAAGATTGCAGGCATCTTTGTACCCGTGGTGATACTGATTGCCGTTACCGCTTTTGTGATCTGGGTGATCGCCGGTGGAGACAATGCCGTTACGCACGGTTTACTGGCAATGGTTACGGTGCTCGTAATCGCTTGTCCATGTGCGTTAGGACTGGCCACACCCACCGCCATCATGGTAGGAGTGGGCAAGGGTGCCGAACAGGGCATCCTGATCCGCGATGCCGAAAGCCTAGAACTGGCGCATAAGGTGAATGCCATTGTGCTCGACAAGACCGGCACCATCACGGCAGGAAAGCCGGTGGTAACGGATATTCTCTGGAAGGCTTCGGCCCTGCCCATGCAGACAGAACTGGAATCCATTCTGCTGGCCGCCGAACAACAATCCGAACATCCGCTGGCAACAGCTGTTGTACAATATCTGAAGGACCGGAAAGCAGTTCCGGTTCCATTGAGTTCTTTTGAAAGCATTACGGGCAAAGGCATCAGTGTCCGCGCCGGCAATATTCAGTATAAGGCAGGCAGTTATAAAATGGCGCAGGAAGATGGATTGCAGATGGAACCTGCATTGAAGGAGGCTGCCGGTAAGTGGGCCGCAGCTGCAAAGACCATCATCTGTTTTGCACAGGATACTGAAGTACTGGCCGTGATCGCCATTGCCGATGAAGTGAAACCGGGATCCGCCAATGCTGTGCACGCCCTTAAGAAAATGGGAATCCAAGTGTATATGTTCACCGGCGATAACCAGCAAACCGCTGCCGCCGTGGCTGCACAGGTGGGAATCAAAGATTTCAGAGGAGAAGCCCTGCCGGCAGATAAGGCAGACTTCGTGAAGAAGCTGCAGGACCAGGGAAAGATAGTAGCGATGGTGGGCGATGGCATCAACGATTCACAGGCCCTTGCGCAGGCTGATATCAGTATCGCAATGGGCAAAGGTTCGGATATCGCCATAGATACGGCGGGCATGAGCCTTATTTCAGCAGATCTGCAACAGATCCCGAAGGCGCTGGCCTTATCCCGCAGCACTGTCAGAGCGATACGCCAGAACCTGTTCTGGGCCTTTATTTATAACCTGATCGGTATTCCGTTGGCTGCCGGGATCTTGTATCCTGTGAACGGATTCCTGCTGGACCCGATGATCGCCGGAGGCGCCATGGCGCTGAGCTCTGTCAGTGTGATCGGCAACAGCCTTCGATTGAAATGGAAGAAATTCTAAACAGATTCAACTATGTTATTACACATTAAAAATATGGTCTGCAACCGCTGTAAATGGGTGGTGAAAAATGAGCTCGAAAAACTGGGACATAACGTAATGGTGATGCGCCTGGGTGAAGTAGAGCTCAAAGAGGATGCCAGTCCGCAGCAGCTGGAGCAGATAGACCGGACACTCGCGGAGTTTGGTTTCGAGCTGATCGGAGACCGTTCTTCACAACTGATAGAGCAGATGAAAACAAGTATCATCGGACTGGTGCAGGAGCCCGATAAACTGGAGAAGATGAATCTCTCCGATTATTTGTCCACCACGCTTCACCGTGATTATTCATCGCTCAGTAAACTCTTCTCCGAAGTGGAAGGTATCACCATCGAGCAGTACTTCATCCTGCAAAAGATAGAGCGGGCCAAGGAACTGCTGGTGTATGACGAACAGAGCCTCACGCAGATCGCCTATGACCTGGGATACAGCAGTGTGGCGCATCTCAGTAGTCAATTCAAAAAGGTGACCGGCCTGACGCCCAGCCATTTCAAGCAGCTGCGTGGTGAAAAACGAAAACCGCTGGACGGTGTGAACGAATAGCAGGAATTGTATAAATCCTATCCAGAATGCTGCAACTGATCCCCTGAACCCTACTGTAGCTTTGTGTTATTAAATCATTTTGTATGACACATCAGTATAACGTATCAGGTATCACCTGTTCAGGCTGCGTAGCCAATGTAAAAAAAGCCATCGAATCAGTACAGGGAGTAACAGGCGTGGAAGTGAAACGCGAATCGCCACAGGCCACTGTGACCATGGATACCCATGTAAATACGGAAACCCTGCAGCAGGCCCTCAAACAAGTGGGCAATTACCAGATCTCTGATCTTCACTAAAGAATTGAATCATGAAAAAAGTCTTCCCGATAGTTTTGTTCAGCATTTTCTCAGTAAGCGCATTCGCGCAACACGAGCATCATAACATGAAGCAGGATACTGTACCGGCAAAGAAAGCCACAGACAGTATGGCCACCATGCACCATGATCATGCCACGATGCAGCATGGCCCGGTGATGTCGCATGCCTTCAGCCGCAATCTGCCGATGAACCGCAACGGTTCAGGTACCGCCTGGCTGCCGGATGAAGCGCCGATGTATGGATACATGTTCCATACAAAGAAGTGGATGTATATGCTGCATGGAAATGTATTCCTTCGTTACAATAACCAGGATATAGCCCGCAGCGGCAGCAGGGGCGCCCATAAGTTTGATGCGCCCAACTGGGTAATGGGAATGGGGCAGACGGCTATCGGGAAACGCGGCCTGCTGCGCTTCAGCGCCATGCTGTCGTTCGACCGGCCCATCATGGGTGGCGATGGATATCCATTATTGTTCCAGAGTGGTGAGACATGGAAAGGCAAGCCACTGGTTGACCGCCAGCATCCGCACGATATGTTCGCAGAACTCTCAGTTGGGTACTCGCATGCCATCAGTAAGGATGTTGATGTGTTCGGATACATCGGTTATCCCGGTGAACCTGCATTAGGTGGAACGGCCTTTATGCACCGTCCCAGTAGTTTGTACAACCCTGATGCGCCACTGGGCCACCACTGGCAGGATGCCACGCATATCACTTTCGGTGTAGCCACCGCAGGAGTGCGTTATAAGGATTTCAAGATCGAAGCCAGCAGCTTCACAGGCCGTGAGCCGGATGAAGACAGGTATAATTTCGATAAGGCAAGATTCGATTCCTGGGCAGTGCGATTGAGTTATAATCCTACCAAAGAACTGAGCTTGCAGGTGTCACAGGGATTTGTAAAAAGCCCTGAACCGCTGCATCCTGATGAAGACGTGAAACGAACCACAGCATCTGTTATACATGCTAAGAGATTCGGAAAGAATGCCATGCTGAATTCCGCTGTGGTATGGGGTTACAACAGGGTCGACAAGAATCACCAGGAACATAGTGTGCTGGCAGAATCTGCTTTCAGCTGGAAGAAGAACGCCATTTACGGTAAGTATGAATTTGTTGAGAAATCAACAGATGAACTGGCGCTGGATGAAGATAAATTCGGACATGATGGAAAGTTCCCCGTTAGCGCACTCACGCTGGGTTTCAACAGAAAAATATTCAGTGCAGGAAAGACGGATTTTTCTATAGGCACGCAGGCTACATTGTATATGCCAGAGAAGCCGCTGGAAAGTTTATATGGAAGCAATCCATGGGCTTATCAGGTGTTTATCAGGGTGAGCCCTGGGTTGATGAGATAGGGTCCGGCCCCGGGATGCTGCTATTCAGGCTGTAGGCCGGACCCGGGATAATGCTATTCAGGCTGTGAAACGCACCTGCACTGTAGAATGATATTTTATCATAAGTTGGTTTGATGGACTGAAGTGATGGGCCGGGCTTCTTCGCTTACGTTTGCAAGGCCTGAATCGCATCATCCCTCGCCGGCAGATGGCCGAGAGTGTAAGAGTTCTGAAAAAATGTTTTTGCGATGCCTTTTGGAATGGCTGCGACCTGAGGTGGCAGCCATTTTCTTTGCGATGTGCCCAGTTTCTTTCGCAGTGCCCAGTTGCTCGCGTCCCAGCGAATGACTTCTATTTCCTCGCCTCCGGCGAGAGCAGCGTTCGCCTCCGGCGTACTAACAAAAGCCAGTCGCGGCGATGCGAGCGGCTGCCAGCTCTCTGATTCCCTGATAAATCTCTTCATTCTCAATTCTTTAATTAAGCCTCAATATTATTTTTTGAATTCTGAAGATTAATATTAAATTTACCTAAACCATAATTTAGGTGCGTCTAAAAATAATTGAAAAGAACTTAAGAAACAATCAGATGAAATATTGGGTAAACTTACTGCTGTTGCTGTTTTCAGGATATGTCTCATATGCCCAGCACAGCAGTATTTCAGGAACTGTAAAAGATAAAGCAACAGGTGAGGCGCTGCCGGGCGCTGTGATCGCCTGTAATAATAAGAAGGTGCTGGCAGGCAATGATGGCCGGTTCCTGATCAATCTCAGTGCGGCAGCATCCAGTTCCACACTGATCATTTCAAGGATCGGCTATAAGTCCGATACTGTTGAATATACAGGTACATATCTCGAAGTACTGCTGGAAGCATCCTCACAGATACTTACCGATGTGGTGGTCACAGGCACCATGAAAGCCGTGCAGAAAACAGCCAGTCCTGTTCCGGTGGAGGTTTACACACCGGCATTCTTCCGGAGGAATCCCACACCCACCATCTTTGATGCATTACAACAGGTGAATGGCGTGCGGCCTCAACTGAATTGTAATGTCTGCAATACGGGTGATATCCATATCAACGGACTGGAAGGTCCATATACCATGGTGCTCATTGATGGTATGCCTATCGTTAGCAGCCTCGGCTCCGTGTATGGCCTCAGCGGCATCCCCAATTCGCTGGTGGAAAGGATCGAAGTGGTGAAAGGCCCTGCCAGCTCATTGTATGGTTCTGAAGCTATTGGTGGACTGATCAATGTGATCACAAAGAACCCGCTGAAAGCGCCGCTGGTATCAGTGGATGTTATGGCCACCTCCTGGAATGAATACAACCTGGATCTCGGGGTGAAATACAGACCGGCAAAAAAAGTAACAGGACTGCTGGGAGTGAACTATTTCAATTTCAACAACAGGGTAGACAGGAACGATGATAATTTCACGGACGTAACACTGCAGAACAGGATCGCCTTCTTCAATAAATTCAGTTTTGAAAGACAGCATAACCGGGCGGCAAGCCTTGCAGCGCGTTATGTGTATGAAGACAGATGGGGTGGGGATATGCGCTGGAACAAAGACTTCAGAGGCGGGGATTCATTGTATGGAGAGAGTATCTATACCTCACGCATTGAACTGATCGGAAACTATCAGTTACCAACAGCCGAAAAGCTGATGTTCTCCTGGTCTTATAATTCACATGTGCAACGATCCGCTTATGGCAATACCATTTACAATGCCAAACAGCAGGTGGCTTTCGGGCAACTGACCTGGGACAAAACTGCAGGCATTCATGACCTTCTTGCCGGTATAGTATATCGTTACACAGCTTATGATGATAATACCACGGCCACCGTAGATACATTCACCATGAAGAATAAACCTGAGCATACGCCGCTGCCGGGAATATTTGTGCAGGACGAGATTGCTCTGGGAGACCAGCACAAGCTTCTGGCCGGCGTTCGCTGGGACCATCACCCCGTGCACGGTAATATCATCACGCCAAGGATGGCCTGGAAATGGAGCCCTTCTCCCAATGATGTTATCCGGGTGAATGCAGGTACCGGATTCCGGGTGGTGAACCTTTTCACGGAAGATCATGCAGCCCTTACCGGCGCCAGGTCTGTGATCATCAAAGATGAGCTAAAACCAGAGCGCAGCTACAATATCAACCTCAATTACGTGAAAAAGCTGTACGCCACTTCTTTCTGGGTGAACTTCGATGCCTCCGCCTGGTACACGCATTTCACCAACAGGATCATTCCTGATTATGAAACCGATCCTGACGCTATTATTTATGATAACCTCACCGGTTACTCGGTATCGAAAGGAGTCAGCCTCAATACGGAGTTCGGGTTCACAAATGGGCTGAAAGGGCATGTGGGAGCCACTTTCATGGATGTAAGCATCACCAGTAAAGATGATGCAGGCAATAAACAGAACAGCAGACAGTTGCTGACAGAAAACTGGACCGGTAACTGGTCACTCTCATACAGTTTTAAGAGTGGCGGATGGTCAGTGGACTATACCGGCAATATCTATGGCCCGATGTTGCTGCCTTTACTCGGAGAGAAGGATCCACGCAAACCAAAGTCGCCCGTGTGGAGTATACAGAATATCCAGGTCACCAAAAAACTGAAACATGGAATTGAAGTATACGGCGGTATCAAGAACCTGCTGAACTGGACGCCCGCCAAAGGAAATCCTTTTCTCATTGCAAGGTCTCATGACCCATTCGATAAACAGGTGTTGCGGGATGCTAACGGAAATATACAACCGGTCGGAAAGAACGGCGATCCCAATCCTTTTCTCCTCACATTCGATCCCAACTATGTATACGCGCCTAACCAGGGAATCAGAGGCTTCGTAGGTTTACGATGGGTTTTTACTGGTAATTAGTTAGTGAATAACTTGTGAATAAAATATCAAAAAGGCGTATCATTGTGCGGTAAAATCTAACCCAATGAAAAAGATCTCTACCCTGATGGTAGCCGTAATTGTTATGGCTACCGGTTCCGCACATGCCCAATTGAGTTTGTTCAAGAAAGACCCGGCCAGTCCTGGATTCGGAAAGGCTGTTGAACAGATCCTGGGGGATTTCCCATATAATTACAAACATCTTACGGGAGACCTGGTTTTACAGGAAGGCGAGCTCTGGCATTATGCGCCCACGGTACAAATTCCCGGAGCGCAGCGCTGCGTGATCGCACATTATCATTCCGGTCTGGATACAACCGCCAGCTACCAGGGCTTCATGTATTCTGCGGAAGAGTTTGCGGATGCCGCCAAAGAATACCGCCGTCTTTTCAATCAGCTGAAAGGATGCAAGCTGAGAATGGTGGATGGTTCCGCTTATTTTCTGGATGGAGAACTGGATGCTCCTGCAGAAGAAAAGGATTTTGTGGTAAGCCTGCTGAAGATCCAGACTGCCGATGACCGTTACAAACTTTTTAAAGTGGAACTGGAAATGTTGTACAAAGTGGATCACTTTGAGATCAACATCAATTTCATCACCAGGAAAAAAGACGAAGACCAGCGCCCGGACTGGTGGACAGAGAAGTAATCTCTTATAGTGTGCCCAGCCGCTCGCGTCCCCGCGAGTGGCTTTTATTTGTTCGCCTCTGGCGAATGCCGTGTTGCCGGGAGGCGATGGAATATAAGTAACTCGCCAGAGGCGAGCTACTGGGCGCTGCGAAATTATTGCTCTATAAAACTAACGGTGCCGCCTACCCATTCTTTATCCTTGTTATAGCGTACGCCGATCATCTTGCCCTTACTGAGCCTCGCGAGGTTGATAGCCGGTTTTGGCCTGTCCCAGCCATCTTTCCACAGGTACATGATCCGGATCTCCACTTTTGCCGGAACATCCGGTGTGTCCACGATATCCGCATACTGTACCTTTTTCTGCAGGATCCAGTTCTCCGGATCCTTTACAGCATCGATGTCTGCGTGCGTAACATCAATCACCACACCCTGACCGGCAAAAGAAAACAATGGTTTCAGTACATAATCTTCCAGGTTGCCAGGCAATTGTTTCAGTTCGTTCAGAAAAAAGCTTTCCGGAACATAGGGGTGCTGAATATAAGGGAGGGTGAATTTGCTGATCCTGTAAAACCAGTTGGGGTGGGTGATCCACTCCACATCCAGGTCCTGTGTGATGTCAACGAAACTGCCCAGTGTATCTTTCTGAGCGTTAAGATCATCAAATATAACGCGGTTGTATATGCGAAGAATGCGCGTTTTCACCCCGTCTTTCATGTAATAGAGTTCTCTTCCTTCCTGGATCAGTTTGGTGATGCAGACAGGTTGAATGCCCAGGTAATCACGGGTGCAGTAGAAATCGATCTTCGTTTTCTGTTCATCCGGTTTGATCTCCAGCAGGATCACATTTTCTGCGGGGACATTGCCCAGGATCACTTCTTTCAGCTCATCGATATAGGATTCCCTGGTATGTCCATTGAGGAATGGGCTGTAGTTGGAAGGGATATCGAAATTTTTCCTGAATTTTTCTGACATGTAAACCTGGAAGCCGTAGAGGGAGGGAAAGCCCTGCATTTCTATCAGCTGTGGTTCGGACTGGCCATTGGCATTGGTGCATACACCAAAATCAAAGGCTATCATATGTGGGTGGCTGTTCTCGTTGGGTGTTCTTTCGGTATCCGGGATGGCGCGTTCCGTAAGTTCTTTGAAAGCAGGATCGAGGATTACGTCAACGATACTTTCGCAGGCATCGATCATTTTGGCAGCGAAGGCTTTATCTATGAAAACGGGTGTTTCGGCCACGCGGAACTCGATGGCGCCTGGGTAGCCGCTATCCATATCTTTCAGGAATTGCTGGTAACGCCCGGGGGTAAACGCATCGTTGTATGACTTTCTCAGGCTGGGGACCATGATCAGTAATTTTCGGGGAAGTTACGGAAAATGCAGGTCTGACCCAGCGGGCTGGTTATGCGGGAATTCCCACCAGTTCTTCGGTTGCCAGTTTCAGGAAATTGGGAAGTACATGCGCGTAGGTGTACCGGATCTTGTCGGGATCATTGAGCTGCTCGATCATGGAGCTCCATTTTGCTTCGCCATGATTGTTGATCACGGTGCGTTTCTTGTCTTCACGGAGCAGGTACATGGTCATACCGGCGGCATCGGCCTCCGGGTGAAATTGGGTGCCTACCATGTATTCATTGAAGCGGAAGGCCATGATGGCGCGTTCCAGTGGCACATGAGGGCGTTCTTTCTCGATGGCGAGGATGGCGCCGCCAAGCTGGCGGATACGCTGATGGTCGGGTTGGATCACCTGGTAGTCGCGGCTGTCAACCGCATAGAATGGATCCTGCAGTTTTGCAAAAAGCGGCTCTGCATGGCCTTCATCCAGCATATGAACGGGGAATACACCGAAGGCGGTGGATTTCCTTCTTGTTACTTCCGCTACTTTGAAGAAGCGGCATGCCAGCTGGAAGGAGTGGCAGATAAAGAGCACATGTTTTTTTATGGTATGGCCGGAATGCTGATTGTATTCCTGCACGGAACTGATCCAGTTGAAGTATTTGTTTTCCCAGTCGCTTCCCTCGCTGTCTACCGGTGAGCCGGGGCCTCCGCTGGAAATATACAGGTCGTAGGAAAGGTCGGGGAGTTGCTGCAGCTTACGCACTTCAAATTCGTCCCAAATTATTTCCATCTGGCGATCCCTGCCGAACTGCTGCAGTATCTCACGTATACAACGCATACCCTCGTTAGCCTGACCTTCATATAAGTCGAGGATGGCTATGCGGATTTGTTTGTTATCGCTCCTGTACATGAGTGCAAAATTACATTTTTTTGCCGGTGGCAGGAACCCGCAGCGGGTATCCGGATTATCCGGAACAGCCAGGGCTGTTTTTCACGCCTCCCGATGATAACAAGGCAGGTCCGGGATTGTTGTTGGAACAAGTCCCGGCCTGCCTGTTAAGTAGTTGTGACTTATTTGATTAAGTGCTTATACATTTCTTCGGCCACCAGTTTGTTGCCCGCGTCATTGAGGTGAACGCGGTCGGTGGTGAGGATGCCTTTTTCTTCGTTATTCTTATTATTAACGAGATTATAATCCAGAAATGCCTTCCTCAGATCGATGAGCTGGCAGTTATTACTGGCCGCAATCTGGCGGATGATGGCAGCATATTTATTGAGATCGCCATCCAGTTCGTTGCTGTAGTCTGTCTTTTCTCCGATAGCGGCAGGTGTACAGAGCAGGACTTTGATATTCTTCTCTTTCAGCTTTTTGATGATGGCATTGTAGAATTTCTCGAACTTGTCGGCGTCAGTGCCGGTGCCATGGCTGCGTTTGTGCCATACGTCGTTAACGCCTACCCAGATCACTACGGTGGACGGATTTTTGGAAAGTACATCGTCTTCCAGGCGGAGGTAGAGATCGTACACTTTATTGCCACCGATGCCGGCGCCAACGAGCTCATATTTGTTTTCCAGGCCTTTTGATTTTACCAGGTCGCGCAGCACGCTGATATATCCTTTGGGGTTCACGCCAGCCTGTGTGATGCTGTCGCCAAAGAAGATGATGCGCTCGGGTTTCTGGAAGGTGGTGAATGATGCCAAAATGATGAGCAGGGTAAATGCAGTAAGAATTTTTTTCATACGCGGGTTAATATAATTATCAAATCTAATGGTTTTTACAGTTACAGGGAAGTCCGGGTGCAGCTTCCGCAAATGGGCGGTCCGGATATTAAATTTGTGATTCGGGCAATATCGCCGGTGGAAACCTCCATTTATTTTGAATATTTACACTCCGAAAAACAGGAAACATGAGAAATTACCTGAAAAGAGGTGGATATGTACTGATTTTACTTTCTCTGATGCAGCCGGCAACCAGCCAGGCGCTGAAGACACGCCAGAAAACGGAGCAGCAGGTAATGCCTGGCCGGGCGAACAGCCCGGCACAATATGATAAGCCTTATGTGATCCTGATATCAGCTGATGGTTTCCGTTATGATTATATCGATAAATACAATTGCGTTAACCTGAAAAAGCTGAGTGCAGGGGGCGTGCGTGCGGAATCGATGCTGCCTGTTTATCCTTCGCTTACATTTCCGAATCATTATTCCATTGTTACAGGTATGTATCCCGCGCATCATGGCCTGGTAGATAATACTTTTTATGATCCTGCCTTGCAAAGGCGGTATTCCATCAGTAATGTGAAAGAGGTGACCGACAGTATATGGTATGGCGGAGACCCGCTCTGGGTACTGGCTGAGCAGCAGCAGTTGTTGTCGGCTGTCTTTTATTGGGTGGGCTCTGAGGCGCCTGTGCAGGGCATCCGGCCCAGTTACTGGTATCATTACGGAAAGGATATCCAGATGCCTGACCGCCTGCAGGCAGTGAAGGACTGGCTGACATTGCCGGAAGAGAAGCGCCCGCACTTCATTGCCTTTTATTTTCCGGAAGTAGACCATGAATCGCATGAGCATGGACCTGACTCACCCGAAACGGAAGAAGCGGTGCATTTTGTTGATCAGAGTGTCGGGCAGTTACAGCGCATACTTGATTCATTGAAACTGCCGGTTAACCTGATCTTTGTTTCGGATCACGGGATGGCGGCGGTTGATACTGTGAATACCATCAAAACGCCTGTGGTGGATACAACGAAGTTTGTAATGACAATGGGAGATATGACGGCGCATATTTATGCCAGGGAGAAAGATGAAGCGGCAGTCAATGCCCTGTATCAGCAACTGAAAACTGCGGCAGACGGTTATGATGTATACCTGCTTTCAGAAACCCCCGAACGCTGGCATTACCGGAAAGAAGATGACCGGTTCGGCAGGCTGGGTGAAATCCTGCTGGTGCCACAATACCCAAGGGTGTTTCACTGGGGTAATCGTCGCGTGATCCCGGGACGGCATGGGTATGATCCTTATAAACACAAGGATATGCATGCGAGTTTTTATGCCTGGGGGCCGCAGATACATTCCGGAAAATCCGTCGGGACTTTCCAGAATGTGGAGGTGTACAGGCTGATCACGCAGATCCTGGGTCTGGCGGTGAAAGAAACGGACAGTAGTGATTTCCTGGTGAAGAAGGTCTTGAAGAAATGATCCTGTCCGGATCAGAGTTTTTTCATCAGGCTGTTCAGTAATTCTTTGACGATGCCGGCATCTTCTTTTGTTAGGCTCACATCATGTTGGGTGTCTTTCCCATCAGAGCTCTGGCCGTTCAGGAAATTATCTATTACCGCTTTTCTTTCCTGCTGGTTTTTTTCTGTGTTCTTAAGTGTGACGTAGAATTTCCTGATCTTCATGTCTTCCTGCTCTGCCTGTATCATCAGTTTGTGATTAAGTGTATAAAGTCTTGCTGTATACCGTAATATCGCAAGGAAAAAAGTAGTGATCACAATGCTCAGTACCAGCCTTTTTATGATCTCGTTCAGGTGATTTGATGGATCATTGGCGTCTTTCTGGATCTGTGGAAGCAGGCTTACCATTTGACTGGCTGCAAATTTGAACTCTTCTGCTGCATTCTGAAAACTGCTATTGTATTCGCTGACCCTGATCGATAGCTGCTGGAATATCAGGCTTACTGAATCAGCATTTTGCAGATTCACTGTGTCCCTGAAATGTTGTAAGTTTTCTACAAGCGTTGATGTTCTAGGGAATTTTTCATATTCACTGATCAGTTTTATCAGGGAAGGGGCTCCTGTTTGTTTGAATGTTGTTTTGCTTTGAAGCCTTTCCTTTGCCTGAGTAAGATCTGCGCGAAATCTTTCCAAACCGATACCGCTGCTCAGATTATTTAGTATTGATATATTTGTGTTG
>NZ_JBQCGW010000307.1:0-42749 GCF_051955275.1 Pseudobacter sp.
GATAACAATATCAAATGGTACTGGCTCGGATTCAGCAACAGCTCCGGCATGTTCGACGTAAGCGGCACCGCCTTCTACGTGGCCCTTCTCTTCGTGTACGGCTTCAAAGCCGCCTGGCTGCCATGGCTCTGGCCAGTATGGAACCAGATCTTCGTGATGGTGTTCCTCGCTATCTGGATCAGGAGAAGTAATGCCATGACCGGCGCCGACTGGATCATCAAACGTTTTGGTGACAGCAGAGGCGGCAGGCTCGCTCACATGATCGTTGTGGTCTTCGCTATTGTCAGCGTGATCGGTTTCATCGGATACGTATTTGTAGGGATCGGCAAGTTCGCCTCCAATATCCTGCCCTGGGACCTGAGCAATCCGCTGCTCACCAGTCAGCAGACCTATGCTTTCATCATCATTGCGCTCACTACTTTCTACACCGTGAAAGGTGGCATGTACAGCGTGGTAGCCACTGAAGTATTACAATACGGCATCCTCCTGGTGAGCTGTCTGCTTGTAGTAACTTATGCTGTCCGCGATGTTGACTATAATGCCCTCCATCAGCAACTTCCCAATGGCTGGAGCAATTTCTGGCCCCAATGGAAGCTGGATGTGGACTGGGGCGCCGGCTTTCCGCAAGCCTCACAAAAAGTATCGGAAGATGGTTTCACCTGGTTCGGCGCACTGCTGATGATGATGGTGGCCAAAGGCATCTTCGCCAGTCTCGCAGGCCCTGTACCCGGCTTCGATATGCAAAGGATCCTCAGCGCCAAGAAACCCAAAGAAGCCGCCATGCTCACCGGTTTCACCAACCTGGTGCTTTTCATTCCGCTCTTCATGATGGTAAGCGCCCTCACACTCGTAGGCATTCACTACCTGATGCCCGAACTGCAGGGACAACAGAAACCGGATTTCGAAATTATTCTTAGTCGCGTTGTAGGCGGCTACCTGCCCGCCGGTATCCGTGGCATCGTGCTCGCCGGCCTGCTCGCCTCTTTCATGAGCACTTTCTCTGCCTTTGTGAATGCGGCACCCGCATACCTCGTGAACGATTTCTATAAAAAATATTTCAAGCCGGACGCACCTCCCGCACACTATGTGAAATGGAGCTATATCGTGAGCGTTTCCATTGTGCTGGTTGGCTGCGTATTCGGTCTCTTTGCCACTTCTCTGAGCAGTCTCACCATCTGGATCACTTCCGCACTCTACGGTGGTTATGCCGCCGCCAACGTGCTCAAGTGGATCTGGTGGCGCTTCAATGGATACGGCTATTTTGCGGGAATGCTCACCGGCCTGATTGCCGCTACTTTTGTACCTTCCTTAACCGCATGGTTAGCCGATAATACCGAATATAAAGATGTGTTCGGCAGCGGTATAGGTACGCTCGTGTCGTTCTTCCTGATCCTGCTACTGAGCATGAGCGGAAGCATCATCGGTTGCCTGCTCACACCGGCACCTTCACAGGAAGTGCTTACCAGTTTTTATACTAATACAAAACCATGGGGCTGGTGGAAACCCGTACTGAATATGGTGCGTAAGGTGAACCCGGCATTTCAGCCGAACCAACAGTTCAAATGGGATATGTTCAATGTGGTGATTGGAATTGCCTGGCAGATGAGCATGATCATTATGCCGATACAGTTTGTGTTTGGGTTCTTCGAAAAAGGATTTATTGCAATGTCTGTATGGCTGGTGACGATGATCATCCTTAAATTCACGTGGTACGACAGGCTGAAGATCACTGCAGCAGACTGATCAATGATGTAGTGCTCTTTATTTTTCCTCCGCTCCGGGTTTCTTGAAACCCGGCTGCAAAATCTGCCTGACAACCTGGAAGATTGATGGACGGAGGATTTGAGTTATAAGTGCAAATGAAATTGAAAAGATGTATGATGAAGAAGTTTTCATTGGGGGCCATGATGGCGGTTTGTTCTTTGGGAGCAAGCGCGCAGGTGGCTGTAGATAGTAGTTACAATAACACATATTATCAGCAGCGGATGGAACTGTTCCGGAAATCGCCGGTACAGAAGAATGCCATCCTGTTCCTGGGCAATAGCATTACAGAGCGCGGACCATGGCAGGAACTGCTGCCGGGCAAACCTGTGGTGAACAGGGGCATTGGTGGTGATAATACTTTCGGACTGCTGGCCCGGCTGGATTCACACCTGGTAATGAAGCCGAAGGTTATCTTCCTGCTGATCGGTATCAATGATATCGGAACAGGAATACCCACAGAAATGAGTGCCAATAATTACCGGAGGATCGTGGACAGGATACGTACCGTTTGTCCAAAGACTACTCTGTATATCCAGAGCATCCTGCCTATGAACGAAAAAATCCTGACAGCGGCATACTTAAAAAACAAGAAAGACAGGGTGATTGCGCTCAACCAGGAGATCAGGAAGATCGCTGCCGAACGCAAGCTCATCTATATCGATCTTCATGAGGTGTTTGCAGATCCGGAAGGAGAACTGCACGCTGAAATGACCATCGATGGCATTCACCTCCACCCATCTGCTTACGCAAAATGGGTGGAGTTCCTGAAAGCCTTACATTATCTTTAACTGAACCTGAACAGAATTTTTATGCAGATAACTGGCACTTTCCTGGACGAGATCAGTCATGATATCCCACACCAGAACTGGGGGGAAGCTGAATGGCGCCGCGACTTCCAGTATATGAAGGCCGTAGGCATCGACACCGTGATCCTGATCCGCAGCGGCTATCGGAAATTCATCACCTATCCGTCTGCTTACCTGCTCAACAATCACGGTTGTTATGAACCACCCGTTGACCTGGTGGATATGTTCCTGAGGCTGGCGGATGAACTGGGTATGAACTTTTACTTCGGTCTGTATGATAGCGGCAAATACTGGGATACCGGTGATATGCAGCATGAACTTGATGCCAACCGTTTTGTGATCGACGAAGTATGGCAACGTTATGGACATTACAGGAGTTTCAAAGGCTGGTACCTGAGTATGGAGATCAGCAGGAAAACGAAAGGCGCGGCTCATGCATTCAGAACACTCGGCATGCAGTGTAAAGAGGTGAGCAATGGACTGCCCACACTCATCTCTCCCTGGATCGATGGAAAGAAAGCCGTGATGGCCGCCTCTTCATCTCTCAGCAAAGAAGATGCTGTAAGCATCAAAGAACATGAAACCGAATGGAGTGAGATATTTGATGGAATCCGCGGCGCTGTTGATGCAGTTGCTTTCCAGGATGGACATATCGATTACAATGAACTGGATGCCTTCTTTGAAGTGAACAAAAAGATGGCTGATAAGTATGGACTGCAATGTTGGACCAACGCAGAGAGCTTCGACAGGGATATGCCCATCAAGTTTTTGCCCATCAAGTTCGAGAAACTGAGGCTGAAGCTGGAAGCTGCACGCAGAGCGGGCTACGATAAAGCCATCACGTTCGAGTTCTCGCATTTCATGAGCCCGCAATCAGCTTACCTGCAGGCAGGCCACCTGTACAACCGGTACAGGGAATATCTCTCTCAACTTGGTGAATCAACAGGCTGAACAGGGTATGCCAGGGCACAGCACAATTAAACTGATTATGCTGAATCCTTGCATACTGTTACTGCAAATACAGATGAAGTTTTCTATAACTGCATCATTTTTATAATCCGCACAATTCAAGAGCACATGAAAAAGACAAATATTCAGCAATACAGTAACAGGATGGCATTATCCCTGCTATTGGCAGGAGCCATGGGAAGCACTTCGGCACAAACGCTGCAACCTGCTTCAGAACAGGCTTTGCTGCAGGCCAAACAGGGTAGCATTGTAGAATTGCCTGGCTTCTTTTCAGGGAAATTCCAGGAGATCGCTTACGAGAAGATGGTGTTGCCTGGACCACAGTATATCATTTCCGATGATCCCGAATATATACGCGTTCCTGAAGCAGTGGCGCTTCGCGAAGCCGTACAACCCGGGTCTGTACGAGTATACATGTATAATGTGAATGGAGTGAAAGAACCCGAAATGGATCGCAGGATCAATACGGTGATCAAGAATACCGGGGATCAGAAGATGACCCTGCGTATGCTGAAATATTCTTCCCAGAAACCAACCACCAATTATTTTGGTGCAGGCAAGAACGGACTGGCTGATTATTTCAATGCAAAACCCGCGTCGAAGACACGCACTGTCAAACCCGGACAAACAGTGGTACTGGACGAAGCGATGGAAAAACGCATCGCTAAATACGATGAGCTGGCGCACGGCTTTTATGAATTTGTGATCGATCAGCCTGGCGTGGTCAGTGTGGTGCAGACTTCACCGGAGAAAGGAACTGTGAAGGCCAGTGAGCAGATCGATACGGTGTTAAGCTCAAGGCATTCCAATGCGGGCCGCGGTATTTTCGGCGTAAGCAATTACCAGGTAAATACAACGGAGGTGTTTGATACGAAGAACGGCCCTGCGGTGATCACCATTGCCGATGGTAACCAGGATCCCTGGGTGCTGGGCAAAGATGCGGCTACCGGTAAGATCGCTACACTGGCAGGCAACTATGGCGTGATCTACAATATCGAAATGAAATGGAAAAGCACCGATGGAAAGGGGCTTGCCCTGGTCACCTGGAATGCCCGTTCCGCCGATAACCAATGGTGCGGTGGTATGGCCAATACCATGGTGGTGAGCGAAGGCAAGTTCAAAGGCGGCGTTATCAAACTGCCGGAAGATCGTCTGATAACCAAGGCTGCTCCGGAAGCAGTACTGGTGCAGATCTTTCAGCCATCGAAGAATGGTGAAGAACAAACCATCCGCATGACCTATTCTCCTCCCGGAGCCAGCTGTCTGCCAACTCCGCTCGTGTTCATTCCTGTTGACATGAACAAATAAATCATTGCTGCTTTTGTCCGGTTTCCGGTGGTGGCTTTAATGCTGCTGGTTGTTTAGGCCGGTTACCGGACAAAGGCAATACTTTCTTCTTCCACTCTTCTCCATACACTTTATTGTTCCCGGTTTTTATGCCGGTTGAACCGCGTTGCGCAATGGCTGTTGCATTCTCTTTGCCAAGCACCATTTCGTTATTAATTATGTCTGCGTTCAGTACATCATCCAGGAATACAGCATAACGCTGATCCGTTTCTTCAAAGTTGAAGCTGCTGTTCTTTACCTGTAAATCTTTGGCATGCCTGGCCCAGAGGCCGTATGCAGGCTGTGTATTAAGGTTGCTGGCATTGTATTGCCCGACGCCCAGTTCGGGCGGATTGGCGCTGGTATCGGAAATCGGGTTGCTTCCTTTGACGAGGATATGAACGTCGTTGAACTGAACGTTTTTGATATAGCCGGTATATGATCCGTCGGGGAGTGTAAAATCAAGCCCGCCTTCCACTACTGAAGAGGCAGGCAGGGCGTATCCGGCGATGATGGCGGTGGCCCTGCGTTGTTTTCCGTCATACTCCTTCCAGCGGTTGCCACTGTACGAGCTTCCTGCATACACTTCACTGATATCGATCCCGTTGATCAGGATATTTTCCACTTTCCCGATATTCACGTTTTTGATCAGCAGTTCATTGTGCTTTTCCCCGTTCTCTGTAAACGAATATCTGCCAGCTTCGGCTCCCAGGATCCGCGCGCGGTTGGAGATGGAAATGAAGAAGGGCGTAAAGGTTCTAAGCATTTTAGACCGGGAATGCAGGCTGCCTGTATGTCCGCAATTGAGATGGATATTTTTGATATGTCCACCATCGTTGGTGGAAATGGAAAAGCCTGCTTTGTTGGCGCCGAGCACATAGATATTATCAACACAGATATCCTGGATATCATCGGCAGTTTCAGAACCGATCTGGAAGAGATTGCAATTGGTATCACCGATCACATTACGAACACTGTACGTCCTGGCAGGCCTGGTAAATCCGAGGGAGCAATCGGAGCCGGGCTTGACGATATCATCGGAGCTTACCTTCGAATAGATATTCTTTACACGAACATTATTACATGCCATGAAATCATAGATGTCACGGGCATTCTTGCCGTTTGCTTTTCCGAAATAAGTATCGTGTACATCGATATTGTCAGTGCCTGTAGCCAGTAACACGAAATGCCCGCCCTGATCGATGTGCAGCATATTGGCAAGTACGGTATCCTGTTTATTGGCAGAGAGGATATAATAGGGCTCGTCGCGTATTTCGTCATACCAGAGATCTTCGTTCCTGTTCAATCCGCCGATCTCGATATTGGTGCAGAGTTTGAAAGTGAACATCTTGTCTGACCGGTTATCGGGTGCATTGTTCATCACTTTGTCTCCTGTTACCAGGTTGCCGTTGCCGGTGATGCGGCCGTTGCCGGTGATTTTGATATTATCTTCCCGCTCGGCAAAGAACATGCAGTTGCGGAAATAGTGATGCCCCACATCCTGTTTGGTCATGTAATTATCCGGATCATCGTAAGGACCGGAATCAGTAGAAGAGAGGCCGGAACGGTATTTTTTATCTGAGAACCAGGTGGTCTCAGGAGCATCTCCGCCTTTCAATGCTGCGATGGTGGCTTGTTTACCAATGAAGAGATGAACATTGCTTTTGAGATGGATAGTGCGCACGTTGAACCAGCCTTTATCGAAGTATAAAGTTCCACCGCCTTTGCGGTGGATAGAATCGATAGCTGAGTTGATCAGGTTGGTATAATCCTTTGCGGGATCTCCATCAATGCCTATTCCGGATACGGCAATTTTCCCTGAATAATAATCGACAGTATTTGAATTGGATCGGACTTTGCCGTATGAATAAGCAAGCCGGAAACTATAATGCTTATCAGGTTTCAGATGGGTTATCTGTGCGCTTCCTTTATTGGCATCCATGCTGGCGGTAGCTTGCTTCCATGTTTTTCCTTTATCGGTGGAAAACTGCACTTGCGGCGCCAGCATGCCCGGCTTAACTGACCATCGGAAATCAACACGGGACCAGGTATTTGCATCACCGGAATAAGTTGTGGCAAAATCGGGGATACGCTGAAAGTCTGCAATGTTCTTGTGAGTATAAAGACTGGCTTCTTCTTCCTGTCCACCAAAACTGTTCAGGGCAACGGGCTCCGTGACCGAATAATTGCTTTTAAAAATAAACTGACCTGGTGAGTGTTGGAGCCTGGTTTTCATGGTCAGCGTTATATCGGCGCCGTTGGAAGGGCGGAGATCCAGGCCGGACAGGATTATCCAGGTATTACCGTTTTTATCCTTTTTCAGTTTGGCTGTGCCCACCTTACGATGGCTATATTTATTTCCTGTGCGACCGATGGACTGCTTGCTGAGATCTTTCAGCAGAACGGCTCCGCGGCCGATCACATTCACTGTGATGCTGCTGGTGTCAACGCTTATTCCGGCAGGGATCATGATGCGGACGGTGGCATCAGGGGAACGCTGGCCTGCTGTATATAGTAATGTAATGTCAGTGTTGGTGCCGGCTGTTTTATCGGGTTGAATGATTTGCAGCCTGCCATTCAGTGCGTGAAGCCGGGGCTCCAGCCTTATTTTGATATCCTGTTTTTTTAAAACGATAAAATCTCCGGGAACAATTTCTCCTTCAGTTTTCAATTTTCCGGAACTGTCCGTGATATAAGAGGGGATCGTATGGTTCCAGTTGCCAGGCATGGATTTGACGGTGGGGCGGATATGAACCAGACCGCTGTCGGGATGCGTATCCGGCGTGAAGGCGTAAGTGGTGCTGCTGATCAGCACGAAATTGGCAGAATCCCGGCCGCCATAGGGATTGTAAAAGATCTGCGGTCTTGTATGGTATGCAGTTGTTGCTTTATCTTGCGCCATCAGTGTCAAAGGCATTACCATTGTAAAAAGGAGCAGGATGCGGGAATTATTGAACAGGAATACCATTGCAAGAGTTTATTGTAAGAGATGCCGGAATTTACGAAATGAAAATAGTCGCTTTGACGCTGACGAAAGTAATTTGAATTGGCATAGCATTCAATAAAACAATCAGTGGAATAACCTATCTTGGTAAGGATATAAATTTAAACTGATCCATGAATCTGAGAATTATTTTATACAGTGGAATTCTGATCTTTCTGACCAGTTGCAATTCCACAGATACAGTTATCCTGAAAAGCAAATCTGATCTTGGCCTTTATGTTGGGGACCCGGTATTCTCCGATCTGGATTCAGTGGGTTATATTCAGGATATCCAGACAGTGAAAGGGGAAGTCATCTACACAGCAAAGCTGCAGCGCAGCCTTGGGTTAAAAAAACATTCAAGGTTAGTGCTGGATTACGGTTTGATGAGCGGTGACCCTTATCTGAGAGTCAGGAATAAAGGATTCGGCGACCATATTAGCATAAAAGATACCATTACCATTGATACATTGGCAAGAAAGACAGAACGCCTGGATAAAGTAATTAAAAATTTTGTTGATAGCCTGGCAGCAAAGACTGTAATTAAGCCAGTTGATTCAATTCTGTATCCATGATTTAAAAAAAAGAAAAGAGACTGCCTGGTACAGACAGTCTCTTCAAAATATTCATTTCAATTTACGGATTCACCGATTTCACTTTCTGCTGGTCCACATTCCTGATAATCACTTCCACTCTTCTGTTACAAGCCCTTCCTTCTTCCGTTTTATTACCACATTTCGGATTGTCCTTTCCAAATCCACGTGCAATCAATCTGCTCTTATCAACGCCGGCAGCCGTTAATGCATCGGCCACTGCCTGCGCACGTAATTTAGAGATCTTCTTGTTTGCCGCCACGGAACCGATATTATCGGTATAACCATCCACATAGAAGTTTGAATTCGGGATCACTTCGTTCATGGTTCTTGCAGCAGTTTCTATGATACCCCTGGATTCAGCTTTGATGGTTGCTTTGTTGAAATCGAACAGGATGTTCTTGAAGTCGGCAGTGATCTGCACCACCACATCTTCAACCGGACAACCTTTGGAGGAAGCAGGGCCGGGTTTATCCGGACAAAGATCCTCTTCATCATTTACGCCATCGCCATCACGGTCGGGGATCGGACAGCCGTTATATTTGGCAACACCGGCAACGGTTGGACATTTATCATCCTTATCCGGAATGCCATCGCCATCTGTATCCGGGCAACCCTTGAACTGACCGGAGCCTGGCTGATCAGGACATTCATCGATCTCATCATTCACGCCATCACCGTCGCGGTCGGGGATCGGACAACCATTGTATTTGGCCAGTCCGGGCACCGTTCTGCAACTGTCTTGTTCATCATTAACTCCATCACCATCGGTATCGGGAACCGGGCAGCCCTTGTAACGGGCAACACCCGGAACGGTGACGCAGCTGTCTTCATCGTCATACACTCCATCCATATCTGTATCCTTGCGGATTTTCTTTTTGTTCTGCAGGCCGAAGCGGATGCCTACATGCAGATCGGCCTGTTTGGATTTATCGAATATCGCTGTCCATAAACTTCCGGATCCCAGGAATACGGGGCCTGCACGTAAGGAGATACCTGCATTCCATTGCGTAAGCTCACTGTAATTGACGGGCAACGCAATGCCGAATTTGGAAACCTCCCAGCGGGGCGTAACGGTGTAACTGTTCCAGGCAAAAAGGTTCAGATTGCCGGTTTTGCTGGTGGTGATCTGCGCATTCGCGTTGGCGTAAAATCCTTTCGCGATCAGGTAATCCACATTGATCTGAACAGAAGTGGGCAGTGACACTTTGTACTTCTCATCCACATTGGCATCCGGCGTGAAATAAGGGCTATTATCCAGGATGCTCTTGTACTCGCTCACGGATTTGTCTTTGAACTGGCTCAGCAGGAACTGCTGTCCGTTGGGGATATTCATGGTATAGGAACCGGACTGGTTACTGTTCTTATTGAACCGGATTTCGCCCACATCCAGCAATGCAACGCCTACTTTCACTTTGTACTTGTTCGCGAAGCGGTCGTCCTCGAATTTTGAATAATCCAGGTTGGGCCGGTACTCGTACACGAGGCCGATATCACCGCCGAAACCATGACCATTGAATTTGAAGAAATCCCCGAAATCATAATCATTGAAATTGGCTTCGGTGGTGTTGAGGATCACGCGGCCCGATGCATTGGTGAGATAAGTGCCGCTGACACCCGTGTTCACGGTGCCACTGAAGTTCTCACGACGCAGGTAGGCGTCGGCTACACCTGCAAGGTATTTCAGGGTAAGACCTGCTTTTACAAAGTGGTGGCTTTTGTTGCGCGTAAGGATCTGCCCTACGGAACCACCGATCTCCGTCCAGGCGGCTGAGTTGATAATGGATTTCCCTTCTGAGAAATTGATCGGATAGGTGGCATTGGCTTCTCCCGCATCTATCACCGCCCTGGCGAAGGGCCCGTTGATATCACGGGCATTGCCAAAGATACGTGCACGGGTGGTGAGCGCCACTCCCGTTCTGGCGCCTGCATTGAACAATACGGAAGGACCGAGGATATCGATCCGTGCCATCGTATTCAGGTTACTGCCATTTCCGGAAAGGAGTTTGGATTTTAGAGAGTCTGCGTTGAAAGAAGATTTGGTGATGTCTTTGAAGCTAAGACTGTTCTGGTTATTACCGGCAAAGCCGTCGATGGAAAAAAGATTGATATCCCATCTGGAACGGCTGTCTGCAGCATTGGCCGGATTGAAAAAAACACCGTTCACACCAGAGTAATTACTCGTTCGGTAGCCGGGATAGCTTTGCGCATAGGCAATACCGGTAGCCGCCATCATTAAAGCGCACAGGGAAAATTTTCTCATACTAATAGATTTAATGAGTGCAAAACATAACAATTCATGCTCACTTTCTACGTAAGGAGCAAAGGGGATACTTTTGTTCGACAGGGGATAAATCTATATAAGCAGAGATAGGGGAGAATCGCTTTAGCAATTACTGCTCAAAGGCATACAAATTCTTTGCCAGTTGGTAAATGATACAGGAACGGCTCAGGCTTCGCTCATCCATTTGCGGAATGCCGGAGCGGTTTCCTGGCTGATGATCACCAGGTGCTGGGCTTCTGACACGGTAAGGTCTACCTGCAATTTCACTTTCTCAAACGGTTTGAAACCCTTGATGAAATTGAGTCCTATGATATATTGCCTGTTAGCCCTGAAAAACATGTCTGTATTGAGTTCTGTTTCCAGTTCACCCAGTTTTTTATCGGCTATATATTTTTTGCCGAGCCGGTCCAGCGCATATACGATCTTGTTCTCCGTATAAAAAAGCGCGATGTCCTCCATCTTCACGGGAATGTTTTCGAGTCCTTTTCTTAATAATAGCCTGCTCCTGCGCCGGTGTACAGCGGTTTCAATGCCCAGATGAATATTCTGTGATAATAAATGACCGTCGTCTTGTTGCGGCATCGCCTCAACAGGGGGCATTGTATCTACAACAATTTGCTGTGGTGTAGGAGCGAGTGTTTTCTTATCCCGGTTCAGCAGTATCAGTTCTTCTGCCAAAGTAAGTATGAGCGTGGCCAGCACCATATTGCCCAGGAATTGTAAAACGGGAGCCATGCTGGTGCGGTAACCCGTAAGGGTGATCCACAAAAATACCAGCATACCTGAGAGGAACACACTAAGTAAGGTATTGACCGCACAGATCACGCTCACTTTTTTAAACAGTTCAGTGTTCAGCCAGGGTTGCTCACGCAGATAAAGATGAAAAATACGTGCAATAGTGTTGATCAGGAAAGTAAGAGCGATGAAAAAGATACAGGTGATAGTTAGCCCTTCCGGGGTGAAATTGCCAGGGATGATGAGACCTGAAAGAAATGGAATCATGATGCCTAACAATAAAGTAAAAGACACGCGGATGTAATTAGTCCGATTCATACAACTACAATTTTTCAAATGTGAATTGTGCAATTCGGAATATTTCTCATGTGACAAACTGATAACAGACGCTTATCCCAAGCCATGCTACAAGCTCATGATAAGTTCCAGTCAAGTTTGATAATCGGGTACTCAGCTTTGCTGAAGGTACAGTGGTCTGTTTGCTACGATTGGGGGCTTCGGGAGAGTTATGCTACTATAAAGATAGAGTACTTCGCGCATAAAAATGCTGCTTCAATATTTAAAATTCATGCTTCGGGAACAAAACGCTGTTAAATAGAAGCGCATGCAGGCTAATTATTGCCTTACTGGAATTATTCCAAACAAAAATCGCAGGCAATGAAACGCTTATTACTTGTTTTTACATGTCTCCTGTCTGTATTGTTTGCCATTGCACAAACCAGAACAGTCACTGGTATCGTCAAAGACGAGAAAGGTGATCCGGTAGCAGCGGCATCAGTACGGGCCAAAGGAGCAAGATCCGGAACAACTACAAAAGGCGATGGTACATTTTCGCTGACGATCCCTCAGAATGCTCAGACACTTGTGATCTCTTCAGTAGGTTACACAGAGCAGGAGGTATCGCTTACACCCTCTTTAACTTATGATGTAACCCTCATTAAAAGCGCTGGACAGGAACTGAGCGAAGTGGTGGTTACAGCCCAGGGTATTAGTCGCGACCGACGGTCACTTGGCTATGCCACTCAAACACTTAAGGCTGACCAGATCGCCAACAAAGGCGAAGTAAACCTGGTGAATTCACTGCAGGGCAAGGTTGCCGGTGTAAATATCACCGGTGCTTCCGGTAGCCCGGGTGCCTCTTCAAACATAAATATCCGCGGTATCACGTCTTTCCTCGGTAGCAACCAACCGCTGTTTGTGGTAGATGGTGTTCCCGTTAGTAACGACCTCGACCGTACCAGCGGTGGTCCGATCTCTTCTCTGGGTGATGCACAGCCATCCAACCGTATTGCTGACCTTAACCTCAGCAATATCGAGTCTGTGAACGTACTGAAAGGACCAGCAGCGGCCGTACTGTATGGTTCACGTGCTTCCAATGGCGCCATCATCATCACTACCAAGAAAGGGGCAGGCGCCAGAGGCAGACTGGATATTTCACTGAGTAGTTCCTATTCCATCCAGAAGGTGAGTGGCCTCCCTGATTTCCAGGATGAATACGGCCAGGGCCTCAATGGTGTATACAACCCCATCAGCGGTAACTCCTATGGCCCCAAGTTCGGCACCACGCCAACCAGGGCCAATGGTCTGATCGATGCACAGGGAAACACTGTTCCCTTTCAACTTTATAAGGATAATATCAGGGATTTCTTTGAAACAGGAAATCTCAATGAGAATAACCTGAATATCAACTTCGGTGATGCCAACCAGAATGCCACACTCAATATCGGACACCTGGCGCAGCATGGTATCATTCCGGGTACTTCACTGAAAAGGACCAATATCCAGTTCGGTGGAAATACCACAATCGGAAAAATGAAACTGGGAGCTACCGTTACTTATGTAAATACGGGTAACCGCGGTGCTCTTGGCGGAAACAGCGCCGGTGGCGGTACAGGCTTCGGATACCTGGTGAATATCCCCAGAAGCTTTGATCTGCAGGCTTATGAGAACGACTGGAAGAACGCAGATGGTTCCCAGAAGTTCGCATTGCTCACCAATGGTATCGAGAACCCATATTTCACTGCACATGAAAACCCGGTTACAGGTAACCTCAGCAGGTTCCTTGGATCCGCCACTTTAAACTACGAGATCACCAGCTGGCTGAATGCCACCTACCGTTTCGGTGCAGACGTTTACTCTGACCGCCGCAAACAGATCTACGCAGTTACTTCCCGCGTTAAACCTAACGGTATGATCCTGGAAGATCAGTTCTTCCGTCAGGAGCTGAACAGCGATCTCTTCCTGACAGCCAAGAAACGCGATATCTTTACTGAAGGTCTGAATGCCACTGCCATGTTAGGCTGGGGCGTTAACCAACGTAAATACCAGAACGTTTCCGCACAGGGCGATGATCTTGTGATCCCCGGTTTCTATAACCTGAGCAACGCCACCGTTTTCACTAACGGTACCGGTGAAACCAATTCGCTCAGAAGACTGGTTGGTTATTATGGTCAGTTGTCTTTCGACTGGAACAATTACCTCTTCCTTGAACTGACAGCCCGTGTGGACCAGAGCTCTACACTGCCGAAGAACAAGAACACCTACCTGTATCCGGGCGGCGCCCTCAGCTTTGTATTCACTGATGCCTTCGACATTTCAAATGATATCCTTTCTTATGGTAAAGTACGCTTCAGCGCTGCCCAGGTGGGCCGCGATGCCGATCCTTACCAACTGACAAATGTATTTGTTAAGAATTCACTGGGTAACAACGTTGCAGGTGTGAACTTTCCCATTTCCGTGGGTGGTAGTTCCGTTGCCGGTTTCTCTCCCAGCAATATCATCCGCAGCGACCAGATCAAACCCGAGTTCACTACTTCCTATGAAGTTGGTCTGAACGTAGGCCTGTTCAAAAACAGGATCTCTATCGACGCGGCCTACTTCAATACAGTAAGTAAAGATCAGATCATCCAGGTGGCATTACCAGCATCTACCGGGTATTCAGCCCGTGTAGCCAACGTGGGTAAAATGACCAATAAGGGTATTGAACTGGCATTGACCGGTTCACCTGTAAATGGAAAGAACTTCCAGTGGGATGTGAGCGCCAACTATACCAGGATCAGGAACAAGGTGGTTGACATCTTCGAAGGTGTCGAGAATTTTGCCATCTCTTCCGGTCAGAGCTTTGGTGGTGTGGTTCCATCCATTGCCAAAGGATATGCTTATGGTGTGATCATCGGTAACAAATTCCCAAGAACACCAGACGGTCAGTTCATCATCAACCCGCTTACAGGCACTTATGCAGCAGGTGTAGGTAATTCTATTCTTTCCGATCCTAACCCTGACTGGTCAGCAGGTATTACCAATACATTCCGCTTCCGTGGAATAACCCTGCAATTCCTCTGGGATTACACAGCCGGCGGTGATATCTTCTCCTTCACTGTACCTGCCTTGCGCAGCTCCGGTGCTCTGAAAGAAACCGGTAAGAACAGGGATATGCCAATGATCATTCCCGGGGTGATCGAAGATCCTGCAGGATCCGGAAAATATGTTCCCAATACTATCCAGATCCCTGCGCAGGTATATTGGAGAGCTGGTGGTCTTGCTTCTGACCTGAGCGTATTCGATGCATCCGTTCTCAGGTTGCGCGAGCTCGCTCTGGGTTATGAGCTCCCATCATCCGTACTCCAAAAGACTCCGTTAAGTATGGTTCGCTTCACTGCGTTTGCCAGGAACCTCTGGTTCTATGCACCTAACTACGCAATGGATCCTGAAGTGAACACCCAGGGTGCCGGTAACCTTCGTGGCCTGGACCTCATGGGCGCACCCAATGCCAAAACAATGGGGCTGAGCTTGAAGGTTTCTTTTAAATAATTGAAAAGACTAATTCTATTGTTATGAATAATAAGATTTTCCTATGGTTGCTGTGCGCTCTCACGATCGTATCAGCAGGGTGTAGTAAAAGTGCATTTCTGGATATAAACACGGACCCGAACAATCCTTCAGATGTACCACCCAAAGTATTGTTACCATCCTCTACCATCACCCTCGCATTCGCCAATGCCAATGAACTGTCGCGCGTGGCCAGTACATTGATACAACATAATGCAGGCGTAGCCAACCAGGCAGTAGGTTTTGATATCTACAACCTGGATGGCAGCTTCGACAATTCATGGAACTTTGAAGTGTTTGCCGGTGCATTGCCTGTTATCCAGGCGCTGATCGACAAAACAGATACAACAGGCCTCGGCCCCAATTATGCAGGTATCGGTAAGATCCAGAAAGCATACCTGATTTCAAGGGCCACGGATATCTGGGGAGATGTTCCTTATTCCCAGGCGGGGCAGGGACTTACATTCCCTCAGCCAAGGTTCGACAAACAGGAAGATATTTACCAGGGCAATGCCGGCCTGGGCATTCAAAGCCTGTTCGACCTGGTGAAAGAAGGAATTGCCGATCTTAAAAAGACCACTCCGCAAGGTGGATTCGTTGTTGGCTCCGATGACCTGGTATACAATGGTGTGCTCAATAACTGGATCAGGGCAGGAAATACCCTGCTGCTGAAACTGGCTATCACAATTTCCAATGTGAATCCAACACTGGCCAAAAGCACTATCGATGCTGTGATTGCTGACAATATGTTTATCAGCTCAAATGCACAGGACCTTGATGTGCCTTTCGGATCTGCAGAAGGAAGCCAGAGCCCTCTGTATAGTTTCAATGAGGTGAACAGGCCTACCGATCTGATGCTGAGCACACGTTTCCTGAATCTGATGACAAGCCTGAATGCAGAGGAATACCTTGGCCAGCTGTACACACAGCCAACAGGAGCCTTTGTTTCCTTCGATAACGGAGCAGGTACCACGCCTCCGCCACTGGCCAACCGCTCAAAATACAATGAGTTTGTTGTAGGAAATGAGAACGATGGTTCCGTAGTTACATTGCTCAGCAATTCACAACGCGCCTTCATTCTTGCAGAAGCAGCACTGATACTCAATACTGCAGGTGATGAAAATGCATTGTTCCAGGAAGGTATCAGGGCTGCAATGCTGAAATCCGGGCTGACAAGCACACAGGTGGACGATTATTTTACTGCCAATCCTACTATTGTAAACCTCAGCGGCAGTACGGAAAACCAGCGGAAGCAGATCATCACCTGGAAATATATTTCCAATGTTGTTGATCCGCTGGAAGCTTATAATGATTACCGCAGAACAGGCTATCCTGTATTGCAGGTTGCTCTGAATGCTTCAGGCGATGATCCTTCGGTTATACCTAAACGTTATACATATCCTCCAAATGAAACATCGGCCAATCCGAATATTCCCAAGCCACGCCCGCTTACTAACCAGAAGGTTTGGTGGGGTAAATAAATCTGATCCATCAATTTAAATGAACAGAAATGAAAATCTTACAATATAGCTTGATTTGCTTTGTGCTGTTAGCGGGCTTTTCATCCTGCGAAAAGGATGGATTCGTTCCCCTGTCAGACGTCAGACCGGAAATTCCGATTGTTGTAACCAATGGTATGGAATTCCGCCCTGGTTTTACGGTAAGGGCTTCACGCGCTACCGGCGATATCAAATTCGACCTGGAAATTCCCGCTTCCAGCAACAGGTCCATTAAAGAGATCACCAATATTGTTGCAGGAACTACAGCCGGAAGGTTCTTTGGAAGAACACCCTCTACGGATTTTGTGTATATCACCACCCCGATAGCAGGCAGCGGCAATAAGGTAAGTTTCTCTACAACGCTTACCCAGTTCACTGCTAAAACAGGAAGGGTGGTACCAGCCAACAATGCTGCCAATGCAGTAGAACTGCCACTGCAGTTCTTCTTCTTAATAACACTGGATGATAATTCAACTTTAGTTTCCGAACCTGTAAGGGTTCTCGTTGTTCCTTGATAGTAACAACGCGTTTCTCTGCCATGCCGGGTACGCCCGGCATGGCAGTTGTAAACGGTCCCACGCATAAATCCGCATCATCACTTCCGGATACTTCCTTTTCTTTTCATTTACTTTCTTTTTTCTGTTCCGTTTATTGATTATTATGGTATTATTGTTGGTAATTCCACATTACAACTCATACCATGAACAGGAGAAATCTTATCAAATCATTGGGTATTGGCGTTGGCGCAGTTGTATTAAGTAAAGACGCCCTCGCAGACCTCGGTAATAACAAGTACGAGTATTCACTACCACTGAATCCGCTTCACAAGCCACTCGCAAAGCCGGTTACTGCTATCACCCTCGGTGCAGGAAGCCGGGGAAATGTATATGGAAATTTCGGGGCCAAATATCCAGACCAGCTGGATATCGTTGGCGTGGCCGAGCCTATACCACTCCGCAACCAACGCTATGCCGAAAAGCATAATATCCCCGACAGCAACCGTTTCAATACCTGGGAAGATGTGTTCAAACGTCCGAAGTTTGCAGATGCCATCATCATTACCACTCCGGATAACCTGCATTACGGACCCTGTATGAAAGCCCTGCAGATGGGATACGATATCCTGCTGGAAAAACCCATTGCACCTACAGAGAAGGAATGCAGGGATATCCTGGCGCTTGCTAAAAAGACCGGCCGCATCGTTGCCGTATGTCATGTGCTTCGCTATGCACCTTATTTTGTAAAAATGAAGGAACTGATCGGTCAGGGCGCCATCGGGGAAGTGATCAGTGTAGACCATTTTGAGCCCATCGAACATACACATATGGCACATTCCTATGTGCGCGGCAACTGGCATAATTCCAAAGCCACCACGCCGATACTGCTGGCAAAGTCATGCCATGATCTCGATATCATCAAATGGGTGATCGGCAAACAAAGCAGGCAGATCTCCGCCATGGGCGATCTCAAATGGTTCCGTAAAGAAAATGCTCCTGAAGGCAGCACTGCCCGCTGTACCGATGGCTGCGCGGTGGAGAAGACCTGTCCGTATTCCGCTATCCGCCAGTACTACGAAAAACGTCAGCGTTTGTATGTTTTCGATCTGCCGGATGAAAAAGAGAAACAACCTGCATTCATCATGGAGCAGCTGAAGACCACCAATTACGGGCGTTGTGTGTATCGAATGGACAATGATCAGCCGGATCACTATATCACAAATATAAGGTTTGCGGATAATGTGACCGCCGGTTTCAGCATGGAAGCCTTCACATCTTACCATGGAAGAAGAACCCGCATCATGGGCTCCATGGGAGATATGGTAGGGGATATGGAAGAACTGGTAGTAACGGACTTCCGGACAGGTAAAGCCACCAAACTGGTTCCCAAGGCAGAAGATGTGGATGATTACAAGAACAGCGGCCATGGGGGCGGCGACTGGGGGCTCGCGCGCGACTTTGTGCAGGCCGTGTCACAACAGAATCCCAGCCTGCTTACCAGCACCATCGATGACAGCATCGAGAGCCATATCATGGCCTTTATGGCGGAAGCCAGCCGTAAGACCGACAAGGTGATGTCCATTAAAATGTAATAAAATCATCATAGTGCGTACCGGCATGTTCATTGGAATATGCCGGTATTTTTGTAAATTGGAGATACAACTGAAAGAACCCTTTCACAAACCCACTCGTAGCTCTACCCGGAGTTCTATTCTCTCATAAAATACCAAGCAAGGTGGCCAGAGATTATTATGCCATACTGGGAGTCAGCAAGGATGCTTCCGAAGCGGATATCAAGAAAGCCTATCGAAAACTGGCGGTGAAATATCATCCTGACAAGAACCCAGATAACAAAGAAGCGGAGAACAGATTCAAAGAGATCAATGAAGCATATGAAGTAATATCCGATCCCGATAAAAGAAAGAAATACGATCAGTTCGGGGAGAACTGGAACCGTGTGAATGAACAGGGGCCACCACCGGGCGGTGGCGGACAGTACCAGTATTATGGTGGTGATGCCGGTGGTGGTGGCTTTAACTTTGAAGGTGATCCCAATGATATCTTCGAATCCTTTTTCGGAGGAAGCGGTGGTTTCGGCGGTGGAAGAAGAAATGGAAAGATGAAAGGGGGGGATTTCCAGAGTGAGACCACTATCACACTGGAAGAAGCATTCCACGGAACATCCCGCTTGTTGCAGCTGGAAGGCCAGAAACTGCGGATCAAACTCAAGCCCGGCAGTTATGAAGGCCTTGTGATCAAACTCGCGGGCAAAGGCGCTCCGGGCCGGAATGGTGGCCCCGCAGGTGATTTGTTTATCACCATCCATGTGATGCCCAATGCACAGTTCAGAAGGGATGGCAATAACCTGGCGCAAACTGTGAATATAGATCTGTTCACGGCCGTGCTCGGTGGAAAGCAGGAAGTGGAAACGCTCACGGGAAAGATCAGCATCACCATTCCTGCCGGCACGCAGAATGGAAAAATACTGCGGATCAAAAGCAAGGGGATGCCGGTGTATGGTCAGACAGACCAGTTTGGGGACCTGCTGCTGGAGATCCATGTGAACATTCCCCAACAACTGACTGAAGAGCAAAAAAAATTATTCAAACAGTTGCAGGCCAGCTTCGATCCATCGAAGGCTTTTAGCTCCTGAAACGATAAACGGATTTATTGAATTAAACTGAGTCAGATGGAAACCAACACAATTACACAAAGCATCATCCCGCATTTCTTTACGAATGACGATTATGAATCTGTAATGGACGCGGTGGCGGACAGGATCATCTGCAGCCATCTCACACATTATGCGAGTTCGCTGCTGGGACAGGATCTGTTTGAGGAAGATGAACTGGAACTGGCATTGCAAAAGGCCATGGAAACCTGCACGGCCGCAGGTATGCCGCTGAGCAATCATTTCCGGATGATCTATATCAGTGTTGGCGGCAATCTGCGCCGCGACTGGCTGGTGTCTGATCTTGGTTTCCACCTGGTGATCCTGAATAAAGAAGTGACAAGCCCTTTAGCGGCCCGGCTGAAGATAGAAGTGCTTACAAGAACCGTTCATTAAATTTGTGAGATGGAAACATTCAATCAACTGATACAATCCGGTAGCCCGGTACTGGTGGATTTTTATGCGGACTGGTGCGGTCCCTGCAAGGCAATGGCACCGGTGGTAAAAGAAGTGGCAGATGCCGTGAGAGGTAAAGCCAGGGTAGTGAAAGTGAATATCGATAAGAATCAGGCAGCAGCTCAGCAGTTCCAGGTACAGGCGGTGCCTACTTTTATTTTGTTCAAGAACGGAAAGGTATTGTGGAGGCATCCGGGGATGATCGATAAGACTTCACTGGTGGGAATCATTGAAAAGAATTCCTGATCATTCCGGTTTCTATTACATCAAAGCCTTTCCTCTTTTCACCAGCTTTACAAAATCTTCAAAGCTATTGTCGCCCCTGATATCAAGTCTTTCTACCAGCAACGGCTTTTTCAGTGGCATCGGATTCAGGCGGTTGCCGATGCGGAAAGCGAGTACCACACCGCTCTGGTTGAGCATTTCAAGGAAGGACCTCAGTTTTACAGGATTCTTTTTGGGATAAGCGCCGTAAGGAAAGGCCAGGCAGGGTTGATAAGGGATTCCTTGTGATTGAAGCCAGTCGCCGGTTTTCCGGATATCTTCACTCACTTCCGCAGGAGATAATTTTTTATAACTCTGATGGTCATACGAATGCAGCCCGTACTCCACCAGTGCCGGGTTCATTCTTTTCAATTCCTGCAGATCCAGGTATACATTATCAGCCTGCTGCTGTTGCTGCTGCAGGTATCCGGGAACCAGGAAGATATTCGCTTTCATGCCCAGGTGTTGCAGGATGGGGTACATCACTTCGAAATTGTCTTTGTATCCATCATCGAAAGTGATGAGAACAGGGCGGGGGGGAAGTGCTGTTCCTTCTTTCACATAATTAACCAGGTCACTCAACAGGATGGGGGTATAGCCTTCTTTCTTCAGATATTTCCATTGTGCACTCAGCTGATCTGAGGTGACAGTTAGAAAATCTTTCTCTCCGTACCCGGAAACTTTGTGGTACATGAGAACACGGAGACAGGGGCCGGCGGGGCGGCTCATTTTAAGAAAAAGAAAAGTAACCAGTCCGAGGATAGCTACCATCAGAATATACCAGTACATCATATCAGGCTTTGGAAAGGGAAGGGGTTGCAATGGTTGCGTGCTGACGGCAGGTCTGACGCAGTTCTTTTAACTTGACGTGTTTGGAAAAATGGTAATAGGTGGAAAAAACGGACCAGTAGAATCCTTTCACACCGTTCAGCATATTCCGCTCCAGGAAATAATACTTGATAAAATTGAAGGGCAACCCCAGCAGGATCACGGCCATCGGTTTATCTTTTCCCTTACTGAAGGCCATTTCCGCAGAAAGGGTGCTGTAGCGGTTGTTCTTTTCCAGGCACTGGTGGAGGCTGGTGTAACTGTAATGAAGGATGATATGGTTCAGTTTCTTCACGGGGCCGGTCACTTTGATGGCCTCATGCACTTTATCATTGTTGAAACCGCCCTGCTGTTTATTGAACAGCCGGGTGAAATACCGGCCGCTCTCTTTTCCGTGTTTGAACTCCTTTCCAAGGAATACCAGGTTCATGCGGAAGCTGAACCCGCTATGGGAGCGGGCTTCCCCGGCAGGAAGCTCCATGATCTCCTGTACCAGCTCATCGCTGAGCACTTCATCCGCGTCGATGCAAAGTACCCAGTCGTGTGTAGCCTGCGCCACCGCAAAGCGTTTCTGGGAGCCATATCCTTCAAATTCCTTGAAATAAACAGCGCAATTGAATTCCCGGCAGATATTCACGGTATTGTCGGTACTGTAGCTGTCTACGATCACAATTTCATCGCACCAGTGCAGCTTTTGCAGGGTCCTTCTGATATTCGCCTCTTCATTATAGGTGATTATCACGGCACTTACCTTTCCAAACCTGGGGTTTTGCTGATCCGTTATCCTGTTCATATTACCCTAAAAACAGGCGGATGTGGGTATACCCCTATGCCGGGAGCCCTGTTTTTTGCCCGGAACCCCTCCGGGAAAAACCGCCAAAATCAGTTACCTTTGCGTCCGCCCTCGCTAGAGTAATGGCAGCCGACGGCTGCCCCTGAAAATGAAGGCATAAGGAAACAATGAAGAATATCAGAAATTTCTGCATCATCGCGCATATCGACCACGGTAAAAGTACCCTGGCTGACCGTTTATTGCAAGCCACCAATACCATCTCCGAAAGGGAGATGATGGACCAGGTACTGGACGATATGGATCTCGAAAGGGAAAAGGGCATTACCATCAAGAGCAAGGCCATCCAGATCAATTACAAACACACTGATGGGCAGGAATACATCCTGAACCTTATCGATACTCCGGGCCACGTTGACTTCAGCTATGAAGTGAGCCGCGCCCTGGCCGCCTGCGAAGGCGCCCTGCTGCTGGTTGATGCCACCCAGGGCATCCAGGCACAGACCATCTCCAATCTTTACCTGGCCATCGACAACGATCTCGAGATCATCCCCGTGATCAACAAGATCGATATGGACGGAGCCATGATCGAGGAAGTACAGGACCAGATCATCGACCTGATCGGCTGCAAAGTGGAGGATATCCTCCTGGCCTCCGGCCGCGCCGGTATCGGTATCGACGGTATCCTGGCCGCTATCGTAGACAAGATCCCCGCACCGGAAGGAGATCCCGAAGCACCCCTCCAGGCACTGATCTTCGACTCTGTTTATAACTCTTTCCGTGGTATCATCGTTTATTACAGGATCCTGAACGGGGTATTGAAGAAAGGCGACAAGGTGAAATTCGTTTCTACAGAAACGGAATACGAAGCCGATGAGGTAGGGGTGCTCAAGCTCAGCCTCAGCCCCCGTAAAGAAGTGCGCGCAGGAGATGTAGGATATATCATCACCGGTATCAAAAATGCCAAAGAGGTGAAAGTGGGTGATACGCTTACGCTTGCCAACAACAGCAATACCGTTGCCATCAAAGGTTTTGAAGAAGTGAAACCGATGGTATTCGCCGGTATCTTCCCGGTAGAAACAGACGATTTTGAAGAGCTCCGCGATTGCATGGACAAGCTCCAGCTCAACGATGCCTCTCTTACATACGAACTCGAGACCTCACAGGCCCTCGGTTTCGGTTTCCGTTGCGGATTCCTTGGAATGCTGCACATGGAGATCATCCAGGAAAGGCTGGAGCGCGAATTCAACCAGACTGTGATCACCACCGTACCGAACGTAGGCTTTATCGGCTACACTACCCGCGGTGAAAAGATCATCATCAACAACCCCAGTGAAATGCCGGAGCCAACGCAGCTCGACCGTTGTGAGGAGCCTTTCATCAAAGCACAGATCATCACCAAGCCCGAATACATCGGAAATATCATGACGCTCTGCCTCGGCAAGCGCGGTATCCTTATCAACCAGAGCTACCTCACGCAAACCCGTGTGGAGCTGATCTTTGAGATGCCGATGACTGAGATCGTGTTCGACTTCTATGATAAACTGAAGAGCCAGACCCGTGGTTATGCCAGCTTCGATTACCATCCGATCGGTCACCGGGAGAGCGATATCGTGAAAATGGATATCCTGCTGAACGGAGATAAAGTGGATGCCCTGAGCGCCCTGATCCACCGCGGCCGCGCGGAAGACTTTGGTCGCAAGCTCTGCGAAAAGCTGAAAGAGCTGCTGACCCGTCACCAGTTCCAGATCGCGATCCAGGCTGCTATTGGCGCCAAGATCGTGGCCCGTGAGACCATCTCCGCATTACGGAAAGACGTAACCGCCAAGTGTTATGGTGGTGATATCAGCCGTAAGCGTAAACTTTTGGAGAAGCAGAAAGAGGGTAAGAAGAGGATGAGGCAGATCGGAAACGTAGAAGTTCCGCAGGAGGCGTTTTTGGCGGTGTTAAAGCTGAATGATTGATATTTCAGAACGCAAATATTTGTAGATCGCCCGCATAACAAGCGGGCGATTTGCGTTTTAAATAAAACCTTATCGCTATGATAAAAGTACTCTCCGTAATATTGATGACGCTGATCCTGGCTCCCCGGCCAGCGGTGGCCCAGTCCGTTCCGGCAGAACTGAAATTGGAATGGATGAAACTGGCCAGTGATCTGAACCGCCGTAATAAAATTGTAATAGCAATGGCTGAAGAGCTGAAAAAAGACAGATTGGATGGTAAAGGAAAATTGAAAACGATGAAGGCAAATGCAACATCCTTCCGTAAATTTCTGCATTCACTTCTATATAACAAAGATGTTGTAATAAAGTCCAAAAAGTACTCGGATAAGCTCACAAGCTCAATGGGTGAGGTTCTGGTGAGGGTAGAAAAATTCCCGAAAATCAGAGCCAGGCAAAAGTTCCAGGACCTCATGAAACAACTTGAGGGTACAGAGAACAGGATTAAAGCTTCAGTACATAATTACAATGAGTATTGTAAGAATTATGACAAAGCTGACCTGGTGTATCCGGAAGTAAGTCAGCCGTCCCCGAATGTGAAGTTCTGAACTGCTGATCAATGCTATGAAATCTTCCTGCTGAATGGCCGATTCCTTTAATTTCTTAATTCATTTAATACTTACATAACAATCCACTAATATTGGCCTAACAAGTCACCGATAGTTTTGCCGCAAATCATAACCGGCAACCATGAACAAAACTATCTCCTGCCTGATGGCCTGTGGCCTCATTGTAAGTTTTTCAAACTGTAACGACAAAGACGGGAATCCTGACCTGGCAGTCAACCCAAACATCGTATTCGCCAACCATTCCAAAGAGCCTGCATTCGTATTTGGCATGCCCGGCTTTGAAAATCTCACCATCAACACTCTCATTTCCAGCTCAGATGTGCTGAGCGGAACACCAGGTTTCGTATTCGCCGGCCAGCCTGATGGCGCCGGTTACATGAAAGACCCTGCTTCTGACGGCTACCTGATGATCACCAATCATGAGATCACACAATCCGTTTCAAGGGTGTATCTCGACAAAACCTTCAAACCCGTAAAAGGGGAATATATCGTTGACGGTATCGGCGGCATCACCAGGCTTTGCTCAGCCACTCTTACCGATACAAAAACACATGGCTTCTCAGCATTCCTTACTGCCGGTGAATCAGGTGAAGAAAGCATGGTGCATGCTATCGATCCGCTTGGACCGGTAAGCTCCAAATCAAGTAAAACGCGTGTGAAACCAGCACTGGGCAAAGCCAGCATGGAGAATGCCGTTGCCCTGCCTTCCGATGTGTCTTCAGGTAAAACGTATATCATCATCGGCGAAGACCAGTCGTACAGCTCCAGCCATCAGTCGGCCGGACAACTGATCATGTATGTGTCCGATAAAGTTGGTGACCTGGATAATGGCAAACTTTACACCCTTAAAAGGACCAATGATAATTATACCGAAACGGATATGACAAAGGGAAATTCTTACGATGTACAATTCGTGGAAATTCCCGATGCCAAAAACAAGACCGGCAAAGAGATCAACCAGGCCAATATCGATAACAAAGCGATCCGTTTCTCCCGTGTTGAAGATGTGGATTATCGCAAAGGTGCAGGCAAGGGCAGAGAGATCTATTTCACGGCTACCGGAGAATCTTCCGATGGAGTAAACCCGAAGGCTGGTCTCACCATGTGGGGACGTATCTACAAACTGGTGCTTAATTCCAACAACATGCTCACAGGCAAGCTGGAAGTGGTGGCAGAAGGAGATTCCAAACCCGGAAAGGACCTCATCAACCCTGACAATATCTGTGTAACCGATAACTACGTGTACATCCAGGAAGACGGGGACTCTTACTATCCTGCAGCGGAGCACGACAGCTATATATGGCAGCTGAATATAGAGACCAAACAATACAAACCCTGGCTCAATATGAAGCACAACAGAACAGATGCAGCCTGGCAGACCTCTTACAACCAGAGTGGTAACCTGCAGAAATTCGGCTCATGGGAATTCGGAGCCATGGTGGATATTTCCGATCTGATCGGTGTGCCCAACACATTTGCGGTAAACATCCACTCACATACCTGGCAGGATAATAAATTCATGAACGCCGATGGCGCTGGTGTGAACACCAACAAAGAAGGCGGTCAGGTAGTAATTATCAGGAACGTTCAGAAATAAAATACGCAATCAATCCAGCACCGGTAACATGCATTGCCGGTGCTTTTATATTTATCATTCCACAAAACTGCAGCTCTTGAAATCCTTCAGCATTCTAGCTTCGCTGGTAACAGCCGTGATCATACTGGCACATTGTACAGGCAATGATGAGAACAAAGTTTCAGCAACTGATGCTATCAGGCAATCTGTTCTTGCCACCAATCTGGCCTTCGGTAAACAGTTGCTGGAACTATCCCAGGCGGTTTCGCAAACTGCGCCGGATGCGGCTGTTCAGCAATCGTTCCAGGAGCTGCGACGCCTTTACAAAAAAATGGAATGGGCCGTGGCCTACTTCATGCCCGGAACGGCCAGGTTCACCAACGGGCCTGCCCTGGATGAAATTGAAATGGAAGAAAATACCGTACTGGAAGCGGAAGGGTTACAGGTGTTGGAAGAAAAGATATATCCTACTGTTGATACAACGGAGAGAACTGAAATGCAGAGAATGATAAAAAAGCTCTCCAACAAATCCCAGAGTATCGATGCTTATTTCGAAGTGAATGAGATCACATCCTCACAACTCATGGATGCCCTGCGCAATCAGGTTTTCAGGATCACTACACTTGGCATCACTGGTTTTGATACCCCGGTTTCGGGAACAGCTCTGACTGAAGCGCAATGGTCGCTGGAATCGCTTTCAGACGTGCTGGTGAGATCAAAGGATTTGCTGAAGCAATCCGCGATGGTGGATACGGTCTGCAGCCATATTGCAGCGGCAGCGCATGTGCTGGCAACGGCCACAGACAGGAATGAGTTCAATTACCTGGCATTCATACAAACTCATCTGAACAGGATCTCCAAGGATGTACTGCAACTCAGGGTAGCAGCGGGTATTCAACCGGTGGCAGTCACCAAGGCCATTCGGGATGACGCCACCACACTTTTTGAAGAAAACAGTTTCAACCCTGATGCATTTGTACCGGGAGCAGAATATAAACAAACAGCAGCCAGGGCCCGGCTTGGCAAAACCTTGTTCTCCGACAATATATTATCGGGTGATGGTTCCCGTTCCTGTGCATCCTGCCATCAGGCATCCCTGGCATTCTCTGACGGACTGAAGGCCGCTACTGCTCTGAAAGGCGCTCCATTGCTGCGGAATACGCCTTCCTTAAGCTATTCCAATTTCCAGCATGGTCAGTTCTGGGATATGCGCCGCCCGGATCTGGAAACACAGGCGGAGGATGTGATCAGCAACAAAGATGAGATGCATGGCTCGCTGAAGAAAATCGTTGCCAAATTGAATACGGACAGCAGCTACCGGGCTCAGTTCAGGACTATTTACAATACAGATTCCATTGCAAACTGGCAGGTACAGAATGTACTGGCAGCGTATATCCGATCACTTTCGGGCTTTCAATCAAACTTCGACAGATACATGCGTGGTGATGCTTCAGCCATGAATGCAGACCAGCAAGCTGGTTTCAATGTATTTGTTGGAAAAGGGAAATGTGCCACCTGTCATTTTATTCCTTTGTTCAACGGAACGGTGCCTCCGGAGTTTACCAAAACGGAATCTGAAGTGCTTGGCATTGCTAAAGACTTCCGCAATCAACAGCCAGATACAGATCCCGGCCGTGGCAGGTTTCATGGAACTGTTGAGCAGTTGCAATATGCATTCAAAACGCCCACATTACGAAATATTTCAAAGACAGCTCCGTATATGCATAACGGCGGTTACACGACACTTCAACAGGTCATGGAGTTTTATAACGAAGGAGGCGGGGCAGGACTGGGGTTCAGGGTGTCCAATCAAACGCTGCCGGCAGATAAGCTGAACCTGACGAAAAGGGAGATGGAACTGATCATTCAGTTCATGGAGACTTTGTCGGATCAGTAAGTGCGACTGTTTTCTTAGTTTAGGCAATGTATTTATCCTGTTTCCAGGAACTGCCAGACCTGGGCTTAAAAACTCCTCCTCGTCTCCTTCCCATCCACCTTATTATATCTCTTTACCGCTGCCACATATCTCTTCTCCAGATACATCACATGGCATTTCTCAATATTCTTAAATAACGGGAATAATTTCTTCGGGTCCCAGGCTTCCAATGGCCCGTCTTCCACCTGCATGGCCAGGATGGCTATAATGGTAGCATCATTGGTTGCCTGGTCTTTTTCGGAGAAAGGAGAGTACAGTTTTATCCGCCCATCTATAATTTTGAAGAACCAGTAGCCGCCATGAGAAAACCCTGAGATCACGCCGATATCCGGTCCTTTGCGCATAAGCGAAAGCGTAGAGTCTGCATAGATCCGCTGCTCGCGGGCCGGATCTGATTTGGATCTGCTTTTATCAGTATACAGCAGATATGTTTTGTTAACTGTGGTATCCAGATGGATCTTTGAGTTAACTTCCAGCCGGGTGCTGTCAATGAATAATACATGATAGTTATGCTTTGCGTTCCTGATCTCACGTTGCAGGTTAACCGGTAATACCTGGAAGTCCAGTATTTTTCTCAGCGTGCTTTTGGTGGTATCCTTTGGTGGCTTGCCGAACTGGGCAGAAACGGAGGTGCAGCAGAGCAAGATAAGTACGGGCAGCATAAATCTGATTAGGCGCATTGAAACGGTAGTTTATCCTCAAATATCATTAAAAAACTGTTCTCAGCACCTTGTCAGCGGCCAATGAAGTGAATGTTGCAAAGATATGCCTTGAATATAACCAGGTCCATGAGCCATTGGAAATATGTTACAATAAACCTATAGGCAGATTGCACCTCTTACATTGATCTCACCACCTTAAACGTCAAGGTCAGATCCTTTGCCCTCGCTCCACATTCTCCGTCTGACAGATACACATTACCTGAATAGGTGCCTTCCGCCACCTCCCCAATGGCCGGCCATACGTCAAGATATACATTGGAAGGAGAAAATTTCAATTCTCCTGCCTGGCCGCATTCAAAGTAAGAGGTGGAATAATTAGGGCCATCCTCACCCGGAGGGGCCAGTACATTTACCGAAGCTTTATTGGGAAAAAAGATCTGTCCACAGGGATAAGCTCCTTTGGCATTGGCTGAAATCACCAGCGTGATCTCGCCACTGGCATCACTGGCCCTGATGCCAATATTGCCATTGATACCGGTAATCACCACTTTTTCTCCAAAGAACCCGAAAGGAATACCATCAAATGTACCTGTGAGCATATTATCCGATACTACCAGGTTGATGAACAATATCATCTTCCCCGTCCGTCTTATACCACCCGGCGCAGATGGATCTTTGATATGATTGAAGCCTTCCACCTCCATTGCTATTTCAACGAATTCAACCGTGGTTACCGTTTCCGGTGCTGTATACTCGGCACTGGTTTCAAAACCTCTGCCACCCTTGATTGCTATCAGCGTACCTGGGCCTTTCAGTTTTTCCCAGTTGCCCATTGACGTTAGTTTCGACAGCTCTGCATCCGTTAACGGTAATGGAGCCAGCATTTCGTCTTCTGTAACTGCCAGAACGGTAAGCAGGATCTTCTCTTTGGTCCGGAGAAGGGTTTTGGGAGTAGTTATCTCAAAGCCACCGGTTTTGACCCAGTCGCTGAAATGTGTGGTTTCCACCGTGAGGGTCTGGTTTTGTTTGTCAAGGCGGCAGGGTTCAACTTTCCAACTGCCTTCTGGTGTCTGCCAGGCAACGGTCATCAGATCCTCTGCTGTGCCGTTAAGATCATCTTCATCGTAATTGAATACCAGCTGCACCGGTTTGGCAAACGTTGTGCCTTCGGGCAGCAATCTGTAAGCACTGCGCTTATCATCGCCTTCATGAAGTGTGTTGGTAATGGGTTGGATAGTAAAGGTTGTATTCTGCTGTACTGAACCCTGCGGCACCACTATCCTTATCTTCCCATCACCGCTCTCCAGCTCGCCGCCAATTATTCCGATCTGCTTTGATACGGAAGCACCCCTGGCAATTCCTTTGGCTGTAACAATTGGCTCAGCGGGTATTTCCGGTCCGTTACTTGCTGATTTCTTACAGGCCACGGATAACAGGCAGGCCAAAGTGCTAATTACCGTCATCAGTTGCTTCACGCTCATATATTGTCGTTTGCCTGCGAAAATAGTCCGCTGCCGCAAAGCCGTTGACCTGTGCCTGCTCAAGTGCATAGTAAGCCTGCTGATTCGCATGAAAACCGTGATGCCTGATCTGCTAAAAGGACGTTTTACGAAGATGAACGCATAAAAAAAGCGTCCCGGAGGACGCTATTCTTATATCAGGGTTTTCTTTTTATCGGACTTGGCGGAGCACCGCTGCTTCCATTTTTCTTCCTTTCTTTCTCATAATTCTTCCGGCTTTGCTCTTCCAGCTTCTGCTCATCCCTGTTTCCTGCATCATCCAGCATCTTCGCATCCATCGGGAATTGTCCGTCTTTCAATTTCTGATTGAAGAACTTGGTAATATGCACCCACTTTCCGTTCTTCCATTTAAACGCCTCGTAATCGCCATCAGGCACATAGGTGGCTTTCCTGTCCGGTTCATCTGTTTCCGAGATCAGGTGATCCACCACGATCAAATCTAACTCCGGATCATAATTGAAAAATGCTTTCGCTTCTTTTTTATACTCGATGCTGAAACGATGCTGTGGAGCGCGTTTGGCCGAGTCTTCTTCAAAAGAGATCAGGTTGCCGCCAAAAACAGGATTTCCATTGTCAAACGACAAAACTTCCATCCATTTTTTGGAACTGGCCACACTGTATTCATCAAAGCCAAGTAGGGTATAATATTTCCTGCCTTTGTATTCTTTCAGGATGATCTTATAGTAAATAGCGCCGATCCAGTTTTCGTTGTTGCGCACAGAATCCATCGGATTTTTGGTGAACATGCTGCGATCATACAGCGGGATCAGTTTCAGTTTGCCATCAGGTGTGCGCATCTGGATAGCGCCTTTCTGCATGATCACATACTCATCTTTCTTCCATTGCCAGGTGAAGATCCTGAAAGCACTGTCAGGTGCATATACTTTGGAAATATTCACAGAATCGAAAGGGTAGTAGAAGGAGTTGGGAACTTGCAGTGAACGCACAAAGCTGCGTACAAAAAGACTATCGAAGCGCAGGCGGGCAGCTGCTTCCTGGGCCATCACCATCTGCCTGCTGAATTCTTTCAGACTGTCTTCCTTCAGCTTCAGCGTGGCTTTACCTGCGGCAGTTAATTTCTGCGCATGCAGCTGTGAAGCAGGCAGGGCAACGGTCAGCAAAACGGCCGTAAACAACCTGTAACAAAGGGCTCGATTCATAATTATACTTTTCCGGTGAGGGCAAAGGTACGATCCCTTTACCAAAGCATGCAAACGGCAAACCTTTGGGAAAATTTTATGCCAATTGCAAAGTTTTTGCAAAATCCGCGAGGTCATTGAAAGCCAGGTCGATCGCGGGATCTGGGCCCTGTTCAGGATGGGTGCAGCGCACATATACAGTGTGCATGCCGGCATTCCTGCCGAAGTTCATATCGCTGAGCTTATTGCCTACAATGAGGGAGCGGTTGAAATCGATCTCAGGATAATCGCGTTTGGCGCTGAAGGCCATACCCGGATTGGGCTTGCGGCAGGGATCTTCTTTGTCTTTGGCAGGACAGTAATAGATCTTATCTATGCGGCCACCAGCCTGCTGCATGGCTGCCAGCATATTGTCGTGTATATGCTTAAGATCAGCATCGGTCATCAGACCGCGGCCGATGCCACGCTGGTTGGTCACCATCACAATTCTTCCGAAACGGTCATTGAGCATTTTCATTGCTTCCAGCACACCATCGTAAAACCTGAACTCCTCCCAGTTGTAGATATAATCTTCTTTCTTCTCGTGATTGATCACTCCGTCACGGTCCAGGAACAGTGTCCATGTTTTGTCGATGCGTTGCAGGTCCAGCATAATCTTAAAATACCTTGTTGATGAATTCGCGGTTGGCGAGTTCGTAGTCTGATGGAATCCCGATATCGATGAAATATTCATCCTGCACCATTCCATACATCCTTTGCTGGTTGTAGTACTGCTGCAGGTAATCGATCTCGAAGGAGAACTTTTCCGGGAAGGGCAGCTGCATGAAGGCCGGCACATGCAAGGCATATACGCCGCCATTGATCAGCCCTTCTGTATAATGTTGTTTCTCTTTGAAGCTTTCAATGCGATGATCGGGATGCAGGCTTACCACACCGTAGCGGTCGAAATCCTTCATCGGCTTCAAAGCCAGTGTGCAATCCGATTCATTGATCTGGTGGAAGGCGGAGAGGTCTTCCAGTTTCACCGTGAAAATGGTATCACCGTTGAGCACCAGTACGTCATTGCTTTTCGCCAGCGAGCAGGCCATTTTGATAGCGCCGCCGGTACCGAGCGGTTCTTTTTCCACGCTGATGGCCACTTCCAGGTCGGGATACTGTTCCGCCACATAGGTTTCGATGGCTTCATGCATATAGCCCAACGCCAGTACGATGCGCTCGATGCCCTGAACCCGGTAATAATCGATCACCCAGCCCAGGAAGGGCTTGCCGGCCACCGGGGCCATGCATTTGGGAAGATCGGGCACGGCGCTGCGAAGCCTCGTGCCCAATCCGCCTGCCAGTATGATGCATTCGCGGATCATACTAAGCGAAATATTTTTCTTCCACCAGCTGGCAGTAGATATGTCCGAGGAGGATATGACTTTCCTGGATGCGTGGTGTGTCTTTGGAAGGCACATTCACCAGGTAGTCGCTGAGTTCTTTCATTTTTCCACCGGTCTCGCCAGTGAAGCCAACAGTGATCACACCTCTTTCGCGGGCTGTTTCAAAGGCTTTCACAATATTGCCGGAATTGCCGGAGGTAGAGAGGCCGATCAGCACGTCGCCTTTGTTACAGATGCCTTTTACCAGGCGGGAATACACCACATCATAGCTGTAATCATTGGCTACAGCGGTCATGTAGCTGGTGTTCACGTGCAGCGCCTCAGCGGGGAGAGCGTCACGGTCTTTATAGAAACGGCCGGAGAATTCAGCAGCCAGGTGCTGTGCATCGGCAGCGCTTCCGCCATTGCCGCAGAAATACACGCGATTGCCGTTCTTCAGTGCTTCAACGGTGATAGTGGTGATGTCTTCAATGGCTTTCAGTATCGCCTGATCCTGCAGTACTTTGTTCTTTACTTCGATGGATGCTGAAATGATATTCTTAATCTGGTCTTGCATATCTTGGTTTTTAGAATAGATGTTCTTTAAATGGTCCAGGTTGTCAATCCGTGCTTAACAAACTGGTAATTTTTCACGTAGCCGCCGAACTGCGACAATGCCGCTTCCACAGCGTATTTGGTGGTGCCGGGGCAATAGAAGGTCATGAAACCGCCGCCACCTGCGCCGGAGATCTTGCCTCCCGTAGCGCCTGCGTTCTTTGCGGTGCTGTAAATATCGTCCATCAGGCTGTTGCTGATGCCCTCGGCCATTTGTTTTTTTTGCTGGAAACCGAAGTCCAGGATATTGCCCACCTCATGCACTTTGCCTTTCAGCAGGGCTTCCTTCATCATCTGGGCCTGCGCCTTGAGCTGGTGCATGGCTTCGATGGATTTCTCTTGTTTATTCACCACGTTCTGGCTCTGCTTTTCGATGATCCTGGCTGATTCGCGGCTGGTGCTGGTATAGTACAGGAGGAGATTGTTCTCCAGTTCAAAGAGGTATTGCTGTTTGATGCGAAGCGGGTTCACGATCACTTTCTCTTCTGCATAGAATTCCATGTAGTTCACACCTCCGAAAGTGGCTGCGTACTGATCCTGGCGGCCACCGGCCATGTTGAGATCCTTACGCTCTATTTCATAAGCCAGGTGCGCGATATCATATTCCCCCAGGGGCAATCTGAGGAATTCGGCAAAAGCGCCGATGATGGCCACCACAAGGGTAGAAGAAGTGCCCAGTCCGGAACCGGCAGGTGCGTCTACATAGGTACTGAGGCGGAAGCCACATTCTGGGATCCCGAAATCACGTTGTATACGGTTGTATACACCGGTGAGCAGGTCCAACTTGCCTTGCAGGGGTAACTGCTTCGCATAGTCGAAGCTGATGGATTCTTTACGGTCGAGCGCTTCGAATACAAGTTTCTTTTCGGTCAGCGGCTCGATATTGGCGTAAGCGTACAGTGATACAGTGGCATTGAGAATAGCGCCATTGTACAGGTCGCAATACGGGCTTACATCTGTGCCGCCACCGGCAAGGCCTATACGAAGTGGTGCTTTACTTCTGTAGATCATGAGTTTACTGGATTACCTTTTTATATTGGTAGCAATGGTTTCGATCGTATTCACCAGCGTATGCCAGCTGTATTTCTGCTTTTCCATACGCAGGGCCGGCAGAAAATATTGTTCGCCTTTATCGAAATATTCTTTCACGGCAGTGGCGATGGCGGCGGGGGTGGGCTCGCAGACCAGTCCCACTTTATCATGCGGCACCAGCGATGGCAGTCCTCCTACATTGGTCACCACCATCGGCACTTCAAAATGATAGGCGAGGGGGGTAACGCCGCTCTGCGTGGCATTCCTGTAAGGCTGCACCACCAGATCCGCTGCGCAAAGATAGAATTTCACTTCACTATCAGGGATGAACTGCGTGCGCATGATCAGTGAATCGCCGATGTTCAGGCGGGCGATCAGGTCATTGTATTCCTTCTCATCTTCATAATACTCGCCGGCCACCATCAGTTTGATATTGCGGGGATCCTTTTTGATTTCCTGCATGGCTTCCAGCAGGAGGTCGAGCCCCTTGTATTTACGGATAAAACCGAAGAACAATGCGATCTTCTCATCAGGTTTCAGGCCGAGATGTGCCCTTGCAGCAGCTTTGCTGATGGGTTCACCGAAATTATCGTAAAGGGGATGTGCGGCCTGTTTTGCGGGCTTACTGGCTTCAAAGGTCCGGAGGTCAGCCATCACTTTTTCACTCATTGTTACAAAACCGTCGCAGGCTTTGAGGAAGTAGCGGGTGAAGGGCGTATCGCCGGGTCTTTTTTCATGCGGGATCACATTGTCTGTGATCGCTATGATGCGGGTATGTTTGTTCTTTCTTACCCTTCTGAGGATGGTACCGAGTGCAGGTCCCATGAAAGGAAGCCAGAAACGGACAATGATCAGATCGGGTTTGAGATTTTTCAGTGTATTGCCCACCTGGATCCAGTTGAAGGGATGGATGGAATTGATCACTGAATAGATCTCGATGCCTTCAGGCGCCGGTTCCGTGGTGTATTGGGAGGTGCCGGGGAACAGGAATGAAGGGTATTGTAAAGAGAAGGAGTAGATACAGCAATCGTATCCTTCTTCTTTGAATTGTCTGCAAAGGCGATGGTCAAATGTACTCAGGCCGCCACGGAGCGGGTGCGCTGGACCGATGATCACTACTTGCTTTGCCATTATTCAACCCCCAGTTTCTTTTCAATCAGATAAGAGTTCCGGCCGGGTGCATTGCGGGCGATCAGTTCACCGAGGAAGCCGGCCATGAAAAGCTGGGTTCCGATGATCATGGCAGTGAGGCCTACATAGAAAAATACGCGGTTGGTAAGGCTGTTCACGGGGTCGATGATCTTGGCTACCAGCAGGTAGATGGAGATCAGGAAACCGGCAAAGAAGAACAGGGAGCCGATCAGTCCGAAGAAGTGCATGGGGCGTTTGCCGTACTTGCTTACGAACATGATACTGGCGAGGTCCAGGAAGCCGTTCACGAACCTTTCCCAACCGAATTTGGTGGTGCCGTATTTGCGGGCGCGGTGCTCCACCACTTTCTCCCCGATCTTGCGGAAGCCAGACCATTTGGCCAGTACAGGAATATAGCGGTGCATCTCTCCATACACTTCCACGCTCTTGATCACTTTGCGTTTGTAGGATTTGAGACCGCAGTTGAAATCGTGCAGGTTGATCTTGCTGGCCTTGCGGGTAGCCCAGTTGAAGAATTTGGAGGGGATATTCTTGGTAAGGGTGTTGTCGAAGCGTTTCTGCTTCCATCCGCTTACCATGTCAAACCCATCTTCCACGATCATGCGGCGGAGCTCGGGAATTTCGTCCGGACTGTCCTGCATGTCGGCATCCATGGTGATTACCACATCGCCCTGTGCGGCCTTGAAGCCTTCATTGAGGGCGGCGGATTTGCCGTAGTTGCGTTGGAAGCGGATGCCTTTGATATTGAGATTGGCGGCACGGAGCTGCTCGATCACAGACCAGGATTCGTCCGTGCTGCCATCGTCTATTAAAATGATCTCGTAAGTGAGGTTATTGGTGTTCACCACCCGTTCTATCCATGCACATAATTCAGGCAGGGACTCTTCTTCATTATACAGGGGAACTACGATGGAAACATCCATATGGTGGTTATTCTTTAAATGCATTATCGAATGGCGGCTTGTTCTTTTTGATGATAGCCGCAATGATCAGGGAAATGATACAGAAAATGATACACATCATACCATAGCCAAGCAGTGTTTTGCTGAAGCTGTAGTTGTCTGCGCTGCCGGCATTTTCCATGGCTTTTTCAATATCACTTTCGGGGGCGCCCAGCTTTCTCATGAAAGATTCCACTTTTTCGAGGGTCAGCCTTGACATCTCATCCCTGAAACCGGTGTCAATATAGTTCAATAACACATAATTAAAAAGGGTGGACAGCAGGAAGGCCAGTACAAAAGTGAGGAATACGGTCTTGAGGGCTTCACCAAAACTGAGGTAGCCGCCGTTGAGTTTTTTCTGCTTGATTCCGGCCATCACAGCAATGGCAATGATAATGGCGTACACGAGGAATGCCAGCGCAAAGTTCATGAAGGTTTCTATGCCTGCCATATAAAGGCAGAGCGTATAAATGATCATGGCGATGCCGCCGATAAGGCCGTAGGTCAGTCCTACTTTGGAACCAGTCTGGTTTGGTGATGTCATATCACTGAAGGTTTTAAAGTGAATGGAGAGATGCCCTGGTTCCGTTGATCACTCCCAGCACTTTACCAGGCAATGTAAGTCCGGTATAAGCTGAGTTGTGGGAGCGGGAGCGGAAAAAGGCATCATTGACAGTAATATGTGCTGCGGCATCCCAAATTGTTACATGGGCCTGCGCTTCTTTTTCAATAACGGCGCCGCCCAAACCGAAGATCTTCCTGGGGTTGGTGCTGAGCAGTTCAACCCAACGAGCCTCGGGGATCTCAGGCATGGCCAGTCTGAGGGCGGAATAACAGGTTTCAAGGCCTGACATGCCGTATTTGGCATATTCGAATTCCAGCACCTTACTGTCTTTCTCGTGCGGCCTGTGGTGGGAGGTAACGCAATCCACGGTTCCATCGGCTACGGCGGCACGCAGCAGGTTACGCTCTTTTTCGGGGCGAAGGTGCGGATACACTTTCAGGTTAGTATCATAGCCTTTCATCAGGTCTTCATCGGTGAAGAGCAGGTGATAGGGGGTAACGGAGCAGGTAACGGACAGTCCGGCGTCTTTGGCGCGGCGGATATAATCCAGCGAGCGGGGAGAAGTTACACCGGTGAAGTGCAGTTTTGATTCTGCATAACGGGCGAGTTTGATATCGCGGGCCACCAGCAGTTCCTCGGCCATCATGGGTTTACCGGGCAGACCGAGTCGGGTACTGACAACGCCTTCGTGCACCAGGCCGTTGGAGCCTACGCTGCGGTCGTCAGGGATCTGGATCACGATACCGTCAAAGGCCTTCACATACTGGAGGGCTTTGAGGAGTACGCCGGCAGACTGAACAGGATAGAGCCCATCGGAAAATGCCTGGGCGCCTGCGCTGCGCATATCATACATTTCGGCCAGTTCCTTGCCTTCGGCTCCTCTTGAAATGGCGCCGATGGGATGGATATTGGATGGAAGCGAAGTGCTCCTGCCAGTGATATAACTGACCTGGGTTTTGTTATCGATAACGGGTTTGGTATTGGGAACAACGAACACATCCGTGAAGCCACCGGCTGCTGCTGCTGCTGCGCCTGTTTCCAGGGTCTCTTTGTATTCGTAGCCGGGATCGCCGAATTCAGCGAAAATATCCACCCAGCCCGGGGAAATATGAAGGTCATGACCCGATATGATTCGGTCAGCACTGGCCTGGATAGAGGGCTGAATGTCCCTGATAATACCGGATTCGATGAGGATATCCTGTTTCTTGCTTTCCAGAGGCGATCCTGGATTGATGATCTTGGCTTGTTGTATAAGAAACTTCATTGCAGAAAAAGTTGCGCGAAGTTAAGGTTTTTGGGGGGAATTGGCGGGAGCGGGGGAAAAAATCGCTGATAATCAGTGGATGCCCGGTTAAGCGGTAGGTATGTGAGTAAATGAGGGGTCAGACATAAGCGGAGTGTACCGGGTTAAGCGAGGTGTGCCCACTCGCCCGCCTCCCGGCGGGTTAGTGCTATTAGTTCGCCTCTGGCGAACACGGTGTCGCCAGAGGCGACGGATTATAAGTAATTCGCGGGGACGCGGGCTACTGAACAGACCCTGATAATTCCGGGCAAAAAAATGGCCGGTAGTAAAAACCACTGGCCTGTTTTAGCTCTGAAACCTTAACGAAACTAGTTTAGATCGCAGGAGGGCCTGGGAGTTGGAAAAAATGACCGGTAGTAAAAACTACCGGCCCGATTTAGCCCTGAAGTCCTAGCGAAAAATATATTTATCAGATCAGTCACTGCATAGATCAACTGCGCAATGTTCTGAGAAAATTGCTGAAGTAGTGATAACCAGGCACAGGATGAAAAGCGATCTACGGAAATCACTATTACCTGCAAACAGGAATAAGTAAACTAAAATTGAAAAACAGATTTAAAGACTAACGTAATCAGAATGACGTAACCTACGGGTATTGTAATCGGAATAATTACTAGAATAAGGGCTTAAAGAAGATTGGGAATAATTGCGTTCGATGCTTAACCAAATATACGGATACTTTCATATGCATTCCAAATATATTTTAACATTTTGGTAGGTTTTTGAAAAGTTTTTTTGTGCTGTTGAATCATACCCGCCCTGTTGCGCCCAGTTTCTTTCTGCAAACCTGAAATGCAGCACCAGTGCCAGCTTACGCAGATTCCCCAAACACCTTGTGAAATTACGTGCATATGCATACTCAATAACGCAAACCCATGACCGAAAAATATTTTCCTGATATTCGTAGGACAATTGCACAGTTCTCCCGTTTACTTATAGTACTATCATACCTGGGCCATCCTGCATCACTTCAAATTTCAGGTATGAACAAGTTTATATTGCTGTTTTACTCCTGCATCCCGCTGCTGATACAGGCACAATCATCCTATGTACTACCACAGGTCTCACCCAGATCACCAGACGCAGCAGCCTTTGAAAAATATGGAACCATTCCTGTATCGCTTACCAGCGGAATGGCACAGGTGAATATTCCCCTGTACACCATCAAAGCCGGTACACTGGAAATCCCGGTCGTACTTTCTTACCAGAACAACGGCCTGAAAATGGATGAGATCCCCGGCTCCGCAGGACTGGGCTGGACTATTCAGGCAGGTGGCCTGATCAATTATGAGCAGAGAGGATTGCCAGACTTCATTACAGGCAATAGTCGCGGTATGTTCAGTTCCCGTGCGGGTTACAGCCCACCGGATTCACTGAACAGGTTCCTGCATAACAAAATGAATAGTTATAACGCTTACAAATACCTGCAACAACTTGCAGATGGAGAAGTGGATGGAGAATTCGATTTCTATAATTACACCCTTCCCGGTTATTCAGGCAGCTTTTTTCATGATACCGGTCAACAGATCATCCAGGTGCCTGTAACAGACCTGCGCATCAGCAGGCAGGGTAGTGATGTTTTCACCATCACCGATATAAAAGGGAATATTTTCACCTTTGGTGTCACCGATTACAATGAGGCCACAGAAATCACAGAATTTCCCCTCCAGCAGAATTTCAGTGGCAATGCCACTTACTACCTCAGCCGGATCATCACTCCGGGGAACCAGTATATCAGTTATGCCTATACGCCATTCCCATTCAGCTATACAGGTAAACAGCATTTTGCATACATCATGTCGGAAACTGCTTATCCGGGATGCCCGCTCAGTAAAACCAGTATCAGTCATACCCGGTATAATCTCGCTAATCACCTGTTGACGCAGATCAATTTCACCGGCGGAAAAATACTGTTTGAAATGAGCACAGCAACTCGCCGTGATATCAGTTTACTCGATCCCTTTGCGTTTGTACCCTGCCTGAAAAAAATGAAGGTGTTGAACGAAAACGGCAGGCTGGTCTGCGAATACAGCTTTCATTATGCCGATAGCAACCGATTGCAATTGAAGGCAGTCATTAAAACAACCCAGGAAGGCAATCCGGAACGATGGCAGTTCAGTTATTACGACAGCACTGATATCCCGCCTCCCTTTTCCAGCGGGAAAGATCACTGGGGCTTTTACAACGGTCAGGCAAGAGGCCTTCCGCATGCAGACTACCAGCGGCTGGTACCTGGTTGGAAGAACAATGCCATTACAGTCAGCAAGGAGAGTAATTTCAAGTTCTGCAGAACCGGTATGTTACAAAAGATAGTTTACCCAACAGGGGGCCATACCATTTTTACCTATGAGCCCAATTCCATCCGGCTAACTGCGCCTGGCCAGTTACAGGGACAGTACTTTCTGCAAAATGTAACCGGTCATCAACTGGCCCCCCTGCTGGATACCTCAACAGGTGAAGCGGATGAGGTCTACGGTTCATTTACCATCGATACGGTTACTCCTGTTCAGATTTCCGCGTACCGTGCCTGGCAGCCGAAAGCACTGATCAATTCTTATGTGAGCCTTACCCGGAATAGCTCCACCGGCAATCTGCTCACCACTGCTCCGCTCAGGTTTGAATGCTCCTCTTACGGCTGCGGCATCAATGCCGCCTCGCTCGATCTTTATCCCGGTACCTATTATTATACGCTGAAAAAATACATGGATGACTCTGGTAACTGGTCTGATGGCAGGGCGCAGCTTACAATCTCCCGCAAAATGCCTTCCACTTACTCATCACCTACCCGGTATGAAGCAGGAGGTTGCAGGATCCTGACCATAGAACATTTTGATGGAACGGGTGGCAGCACTCTGAAAAGGTACCAGTACAATGACCGATTTGATAGTGTCGGGTACATCAATTACCCGCAATATATAGCGCGCACCGGCATCTCGGCGGAATATCTTGCGGGGTGCAGGACCTGCGGCACCCGCACTACCATTACAGAAGAAAGCATGGCCCCGCTCAGCGGCCAGCCGGTAGAATATCTCTATATCACGGAATACGATGATAAAAACGGGGAGAATGGCTGTATTTCATGGGCCTATACCCCCAATGCAGATCATAACGGAGCTGCCGGCTCACCATATTTGCCTCCCTTCAAATATAACTGGAAGGCCGGGCTGCTCAGGTACAGGAAAGAATACCGGAACAATAACGGTACAATGGAACTGATAAGGATCGATTCCAATCACTATGAAAGTACCCCGGTAAACAAAGGCGCTACCAGGGGAATTAAAGTGGAATACGCGCAATATTGCCCGCTGACCGGTACCGGCTTCCGTACTTTCAATTATCAACTGCCTGTTTATTTTACAGAAAAACTGCAGCTCAAAAGCCAGTCGCAGCTATATATCGATAGCAGTGGAACTATCAGTTCCACTATTTCCAGTAACTATTCAGCTGATCGTCACAACCAGCTTACCAGTACCCTTACGCAGGGGAGCGATGGGAACTGGCAGAAAGAACTGATCCGTTATTCTTTTGATTTCGATACCAGCCAGTGCAATACCGATGAAGCAAAGGGCATCCGGCTTTTGCAGCGGAAGAATATGCTGGTGCCGGTAGAAAAACTTTTTCTGAAAACCATCGATGGAAAAGATCAGCTTACAGCTGCAATTCTTTTCACCTACAAACCCGACCTGCCTATGCCCGATAAGGTCTTTGAACTGATGCTGACAGAGCCGCTGCCATTCAGCAGTTTTACATCCTGCTCTTTCGCTGGTGGCCGGTTCCTTAAAGACAGTCGTTATGCCCTCTCAGCCAGTTTTGATCTGTACAACCAGGCATTGAATATCCTGCAGCTTCAATCACCGCAACAACCTGTCAGGTCCCTGCTCCGGGACTATCAGCAGGAGCTTCCGGTCTGTGAAGTATCCGGCGGGGCCTGGGCCGATATAGCCTTCACCAGTTTTGAGACGGGAAATCATGGCAACTGGATGGTTGCTGGTGGGTTGGTGGATTCATTGCAATTCTTCACCGGTAAGAAAAGTTACCAGCAAGGTACCGGTTCCGTCACCAGGACCGGACTGAAGCCAGGTATG